>JAMOMC010000072.1 GCA_027068765.1 Campylobacterales bacterium | reverse complement strand
GTAAAACTTGAAGAAAAAATGCTATCATAAAAAAAACAAAAAAGGTCAACCTTTTGAAAACAATAACCGTCATCGATACATTTGGATTTTTCTTTAGAAACTATTATGCTCTGCCTTATCTAAAAAGCAAGTCAGGTTTTCCAACAGGACTTTTAACTGGTTTTGTAAACTTTATAGCAACCCTAAACAAAGAACACGATACAGATTATCTTCTTTTTGCACTTGATTCAAAAGAGAAAACTTGGAGAAAAGAGTTAGATGAGAACTACAAAGCAAATCGCCCTCCTCCACCAGAGGATTTAAAAGCTCAACTTCCAGTTGCTATCTCTTGGATTGAGAAGATGGGGTTTAAACAGATTATAAAGCCTGGATTTGAGGCTGATGATGTGATTGCATCTATTGTGACTTATGCGAAAAAAAATAATCTAAAAGTAAAAATTGTATCTCATGATAAAGATCTCTATCAACTTATAGAAGATGATAAAGTTATTATGTATGACCCTATTAAAAAAATTGAGATTAATGAAGCCAAATGTGCTGAAAAATTTGGAGTTAACTCAAACCACATAGTTGACTATTTAGCAATTGTAGGAGATGCTGCTGATAATATCCCTGGAGTTAAAGGCATAGGAGCTAAAGGTGCAAAAACTATCATAGATGAGTTTGGAAGTTTAGAAAATATCTATGAGAACATTGAAAACATACGAAACCCAAGAACCCAAAAACTTCTCCTTGAGAGTAAAAAGAATGCATTTTTAAGTAAAAAACTAGCACTTCTTCACGATAAATTAATTGAGAGTTGCAACTTAGATGAGTTTAAATTTCCATCATCCAATCCAATTTTAAATATCGCAGATGAGCTAATAGAATACGATATGCACACCATATTAAAAAGAGCAGGTGCAACATATGAAAATAACCAAAAAAATGAGACAAAAGATACGAATACATTTGAGTCTATTTTATTAGATACAAAAGAGAAACTAGAAAATGTGATAAATAAAATAAAACCAAACTCTATTGTAGCTTTTGATACAGAGACCAGTTCACTAGATGTAAAGGAGGCAAATATAGTTGGGTTTTCATTTGCATCTTGTGAGCAAAAAGCTTATTATGTTCCTATTTCTCATAGCTATTTAGGTGTTGGTGAGCAAGTTTTAAAAGAAGATGCAAAAGAGTCACTTTTAAAACTAATGAACTTTAATATAGTAGGACAAAATCTAAAATATGATTTTGCTATACTTTATAAAAATTTTGACTTTAAAAACTTAAAAGTTTTTGGAGATACAATGTTGCTCTCTTGGCTAGTAAATCCAAACCTTAGTGCATCTCTTGACAATATGGCAAAACGGTATTTTTCACATGATATGGTAAAGTTTAAAGATGTAGTTAAAAAAGGAGAAAACTTTTCATCTGTAACAATTGAAGAGGCTTCAAAATATGCTAGTGAAGATGCATGGATGACACTAAAACTATATAATTATCTCTTACCAAAACTTAACCCAAAACTAGCAGATGAAGCCAGAGAAGTTGAATACCCTTTTGTAAATACACTTTTAAAGATGGAAGAGATTGGGATTGAGCTTGATACTGAGTTTTTTAAAACACTTCTTCTAGATGCAAATAGAAGCATTACAGAGCTTACAAAAGAGATTTATACCTTAAGTGGAAGTGAATTTAACATAAACTCTACAAAACAATTAGGTGTTATTTTATTTGAAAACCTTGGTTTAAAAACTGGAAAAAAGACAAAAACAGGCTACTCAACAGATGAAAAAGTTTTAAACTCTCTAATAGACGAACATAAAATAATAAAAAAACTTTTAGAGTATAGAGAGATATATAAACTCCGATCAACATACATTGAGCCACTTTTGAAACTAGCTTTAAAAGATGAAAAAAGACGAATTTACACTTCATTTTTACAAACTGGAACATCCACAGGAAGATTAAGCTCAAAAAATCCAAATCTCCAAAACATACCTGTTAGAACCAAACTTGGTCGCCAAATCCGTGAAGGTTTTGTTGCAAAAAGTGGTTATGTTTTGATTGGTATTGATTACTCTCAAATAGAGCTTAGACTTCTTGCCCATTTTAGTAAAGACAAAGCTTTGATGGATGCTTTTATAGAGGGAAAAGATATACATTTAGAGACTGCTAAAAAGATATTTGGGCAAGAGGATGCAAAAGATAAGAGAAATATCGCAAAAAGTATAAACTTTGGACTTCTTTATGGCATGGGAGCCAGAAAACTTTCCCAGACGATTGATGTTAGTCAAAAAGAGGCAAAAGAGTATATTGAAAACTATTTTGCATCCTTTCCTACTGTTAAAAACTATCTTTTAAAGATTCAAGATGGGGCTAAAAAAGATGGTTTTGTTGAAACACTTTTAGGAAGGCGAAGATATTTTGATTATGAAGGTGCAAATGCCTTCTTAAGAGCTAGTTTTGAAAGAGAGAGTGTAAATGCACTTTTTCAAGGTTCAGCCTCAGACCTTATGAAGTTATCTATGAACAAAATAAGCAATGAGTTAGAAAATGAAGATGCAAGAATGCTTTTACAGATACACGATGAGCTTATTTTTGAGGTTGAAAAAAGCAAAGCAGATGAGTTTTCTAAAAGTGCTAAAAAGATTATGGAAGAGATATATAAGTTAGAAGTTCCTTTGGTGTGTTCTGTTAGCATTGCTCCAAATTGGGGAGGGCTGAAGTAAATATCATTAGTTTATGTTACAATATCTCTAAATAAATTAAGTGAAGGAAAATAGGCATAAATGAAAGCTAAAAAACTTTACTTAGACAAAGAAGCGCTAGATACCCTTAGAATGTGTCAAGAGGGGATTTTATCTCCTGTTGATAAGCTTATGAATGAAAAAGAAGCAAAACTAACCGATAAAACCTCCATGTATAAAAATAGCTATTTCCCTTTCTCTTTTATCTTAGCTCCAAGTGGAAAACGAAATGAGGGAGTATTAAAATCTATCTCAAAAGGCGATACTTTAGATATTATCGTAAATTCAGAAAAAGAGGGTGAACTTATAGTTGATGAGTCATTTAAGATAGATAGGTTAAAAAGAGCCAAAAAGATATTTAATACAACAGATACCTCAAATAAAAAAGTTGCTGATACACTAAATCGTTTAGGAAATTATGCAGTTTGCGGAGAATTCAATGTAAAATCTTGTGAAATAAAAGAGAATAAAAAGAAGATAAAAGATCAAATAGAAATTTTATCAGCAAAAAACATATCAGCTATTATGCTCTCAGCCCAACCTTTTCATAGAGCTCATGAGAGGATGATAAGAACAGCACTTGAAGAGAACGAACTTGTAGTTTTATTTTTACAAAAACCTTATAAAGATAGCTCATTTCCATACGAGTTAAGAGAGAGGATGTTAAAATATTTTATAAATAATTTTTTACCAAAAAATAGAGTTATAATTGTCCCATTTGAAAATACTTATCTTTTTGCTGGCTTAGATACTATAATCTTAGACTCAATTGCTGCTAAAAATTATGGATGCAACCATATCATAATTGGTCAAAATCATGAAGGTATTGGTCTATATTATGATATAACTGGTACAAAATCCATAGTAGATGATTTTAAAAATTTAGATATCCAAATAGATATAGAAGTTGTAAACGAATTTGTCTACTGCAATGAATGTAAAACTCTTGTTAGCACTTCCTCCTGCCCACACGGAAGACATCACCACATCTCATATAATTCAGAACTTATATATGAGCTTTTTAGAGTTGGAGTTTTACCGCCTGCCGTACTTGTAAGAAAAGAGATTTCTGCTATAGTTTTGGCACATCTTTTTCCAAATAGATTTAAAAAACTAACTGAAAAGTTTGCAAACTTTTTTCCAGGAACTGGGCTTATTGAGGAGATGGATGAAGAGCGGTTTTATATGGAGATAATGAGTCTTCATCAAACTGTATCATTGACTTAAAGGATTTATGTGAGAAGAGCTTTTTTAACATTTTTTTACACAGGATTACTACCATATGCCCCTGGGACTTGGGGAACAATTGCAGGAGCATTAATTGCTCTTGTCATTTTACACTTTTTAACACCTGAAACTCTAATACTTGGAGCAATTTTACTTACTATCATCGCTATAAAAGAGATAGATAAACAAGAGAAACTAACAGGCATACACGATGCTAGTGAAATTGTTATAGATGAAGTTGCAGGAGTTTGGGTTGCGCTTGCTATGAGTGGAGCTACTATTACTCAGATTATTTTTTCGATTATCTATTTTAGAATTTTTGATATTTGGAAACCTTCATTTATCGGCAGAATTGATCGTGATGTCAAGGGTGGACTTGGTGTGATGGGAGATGACATACTTGCTGGAATTGTTGCAGGAGTGTGTTCTGCTGGGACATTTCAAGTTCTTGCACACTTTGCACACTTTTAATCTTGCTACACATCTTCTACACATATTTTTACTAATATAATTTCATGAAAATACTCCTACTTGAAGATGATCCTATACTTTCAGACATCATGTTTGACCATTTAAGTGAAAATGGTTTTAATGTAACTTTGTGCAAAGATGGTGATTTTGCTCTTGAGAAAATTGATGAGAAAAATTTCGATCTTTTTATATTTGATATTAATGTGCCTGCAAAAAGTGGAATAGAGGTGCTTAAAATTGCAAGAGAGTATCACAAAAATACACCAACTATCCTAATCACTGCTTATCAAGATATAGAGCATTTAAAAAAAGGGTTTATAGCAGGTTGTGATGATTATATAAAAAAACCTTTTGAATTAGAAGAGCTAGACCACCGAATAGAAAATATAAAAAGAAAATTCAATATCGAAACAAATCAAGCAATTACCTTAGAAGATGGTGTTTTATTTGATATCTCTAAGCGATATATTATAAAAGATGATAAAACACATAAACTCTCACAAAAAGAGTGTCAAGTATTAAACTACCTAATTAATAACCAAAAAAGAGTAGTCTCAAATGAAGAGTTAGTACAAAATATCTGGCAATTTGATGAGATGCCAAGTGATGCAACTTTAAGAGTTTATATAAAAAATCTCCGCTTAATTTTAGGCTATCAAAAGATAAGAACAATTCGTGGCATTGGGTACTGTTTTGAATAAAAATGAAAAAAAAGCACTTCTCAGTTTTATCTTTATCTACACTCTCTCTTCAATTATTCTTATGTTAATAATCGCTCTTCTTTATTATACAAAAGAGCTAGATACACAAAAAAATGCTTGCAAAACGGATCTGCAAAAATCTATATTATCAGTTGAATTAGACCTTATTAAAGCCCAGTTAAATGGTGAAAAATTTATCTACAATAGCAAAAATTATCCACTAGCGATTGGACTTTATGATATAAAAGGTAACACTATAGCTTCTTCTTTAAAATATAAAGATATAAATCTAAAAGAACAGATGTGCGATAAAGCACCAAGAGTACAATTTGTCAAAAAATTAAACAGATCTATACAAGGTGTAAGCTTCATAGTTGCAGAAGATTCAAGTATGTCTAAAAATATTAAAAACTTAAAATATCTTATATTTTTAGCTCTATTTTTCTCCTCTATTTTTATAGCTTTTATTGGGTATCTTCTTAGTATTTTACTCCTAAAACCAATAAAAGAGAAAATAAACCAAATAGACCACTTTATAAAAGATAGTGCCCATGAGATAAATACTCCTGTTACTGCACTTTTAATGAGTGTTTCAGCTTTAAAAAAGAAGGGTTTTGGAGAGGAGAAGCTTTTAAGACATATCGCAATTAGCTCAAAACAAATCTCTGATATTTATAACACTCTCTCTCATGTAGCTTTTAGTGATATTAAAAAACAAGATGAGATAGTTGAGTTTGATTTGAAAAAAGAGATACTAAAAAGTATACATTTCTACAAAGAGATAGGTGAAGCTAAAAATGTACAAATCATAGATAATCTTAGTGCATCTTATATCAAAATGGATAAGCTAGATGCACAAAAATTGATAAACAACCTCCTTAGCAATGCGATAAAATTTAGCCACAATGATACATCTATAACCATAAGTTTAAAAGAAGATATAGTTGTTATTGAAGATAAAGGTATAGGTATAAAAGAGAAAAATCTAAAAGAGATTTTAAAAAGATACAAAAGAGGAACTGAACAAATTGGTGGTTTTGGAATAGGTCTTGATATCGTCAACTCTATTTGCCAAAACTATGATATAAAACTCACAATTCACTCAAAAGAGGGAGAAGGAAGTACTTTTGAACTTGACTTTGCATCTGTAAGTTTTAAGTAATAACCCTACTCTCCAAAAATTATAATCTCATAAACATTTCTCTTTGTAACTAGAGATTTTTGAGGAGGAATTATCCCTTGGTTCTTATGTTTTGCTAATTGAAGTCTTAGATCATCTATCTCATTTTCCATCTCATCTATCTTATCTTTAAATTGCAAAATTATATCAACACCAGCCAAGTTTACACCAAGAGTGCGAGTAAGACGCAAGATCATATTGATCCTATCTATATCTTTTTGTGAATAGAGTCTCATTTTTCCACTTGTTCTTGAGGGCATAACAAGCCCCTCTCTCTCATACTGACGAAGAGTTTGAGGGTGAATACTTAGAGCTTTTGCTACAACACTTATCAAATAAACTGGTTCATCATATCCATGCATCTTCTCTCCTTTATGGTAATTTCTCTCTCATAAGCTCTACTAAATCATCATCTAACTCATCAATCTTTGGAAGTGTCACAATAAGTTTAAGATATAAATCTCCCATCTCTTTTGATTTTCTATCAACTACACCCTGCCCTTTTACTCTAAGTTTTTGACCACTTTTTATGCCTGCTGGAATTTTTACTGTAATCTCTTTATAGAGCGTTTTGACTGTTATCTTATCTCCAAAAAGTGCAGTTTTAAGAGTGATATTAAGCTCTTTTGTCAAGTTAGTGCCATCTCTATCATACTCTGGAGAAGAAGATACAAAAACTTTTATATACAAATCTCCAACATTTGCTCCATGTGTTTGACCTTTTCCTTTTACTCTTAACTTTTCACCATTTTTTATGCCTGCAGGAATTTTTATATCAAAAGTGTCACCATTAAACGATACTGAGTGTTTTCCACCAAGAGCAGCTGTGTTAAAAGCGATAGTAATTTTAGTTTCCAAATCTAAGTCAGGTTCAGAAAATCCACCAAAACCACTACTTCCAAATCCAGCATTTCCTCCACCAAAATTAAAACCACCGCCACCGCTTCCAAACATGCTTCTTAAAATTTCATCTAAATCCCCAGAACCTTGGTGTCCGCCTGCAAAATCAGAGAAACTCTGCCCTCCAAACATACTATCACCCATCTGGTCATACTGTCTCTTTTTATCTACATCACTTAAAATCTCATAAGCCGCATTTATCTCTTTAAATTTTTCCTCAGCTTCTGGGGACTTATTAATGTCTGGGTGATACTTTCTTGCTAATCTTCTGTAGGATTTTTTTATCTCATCAGCGGATGCACTCTCAGGAACATCCAATGTATCATATAAACTTTTACTCAAATCTCTCATCTCCATATTTTTATACTCATTGTAGCATAAAAGTTTAGTCTATGTCAATCAAGTTTAAATTAAGTTGCTTTAAATTTAATCCAAAATCAAAAGTTAAATATATAAAACTTTTTGCTACAATTGCTTGATGACAACTTTTACAGATTTTCTTGAAGATATGGTAATGTTTAGTGCTTGTTTTCTTAAAAACATTGCAATATTTTTAATTTTTTTAGCTTTTTTTTCATATGTTTTTTATTATGATGGATTGTTTACATTTACGATATTGGTATTAGGTGCTATATACTTGTATTTATCTTATATATTTTATCTAAAAAGCATCAATGTAAGCCGAGATATTTTATTAGAAAAATTAGAAAAAAGCGGTCGTAAAGAGTTAAATATAGACCAAGATGCAAAAGCAATTAGACTATTTAATAAATCTTCGTCTTGTTTTTTGCCAGCTGAACCTGCAAATGCTAAAGAGTTTACTCTTGCAATTTTATTTCTCGGGAAAAATCATTTGAGCATCTATAAAAGTTGTCCAAAATCACACATCTATAAGATTCACAAGAAAAAAGCTAGTAAAAAAGCTAAACCTAAAGCAGTTGAATCTTGTGGAGAATCTCAAGAGTATTACTACTCATATATGCAAAGTGTTGAGTTTAAAGGTGATATTGTTATAACTCTAAACTCTGGAGAAAAAATAGAATTAAAAACAGCAAAAGGTCCAGGTAAAACATTTGTAAATGAATTAAGAAAAATTTTGAGAGACAGAAAATAGTTGGGTTGGACACTCAAAAGGCCACCACTTATCGATATAAGCAAAGAGTAAAGAGAGTAAAAAATGATAAAAATTTTAATGATAGAAGATGATGCGGAGTTGGCTGAAATTTTAGCTGAGTATTTAGAGCAATTTGATATGCAAGTTACAAATATAGAAGATCCATTTTTAGGACTCTCAACTCTAAATACCGAAAAATTTGATTTGGTTATCTTAGACCTCACTCTTCCTGGAATTGATGGACTTGAAGTTTGTAGTGATATTAGAAAGAGATATGATATACCAATTATCATCTCCTCAGCTCGTCATGATATAACTGATAAGGTTGAGGCATTAGAGAGAGGTGCAGATGATTATATGCCAAAGCCTTATGATCCAAGAGAGCTAGAAGCTAGGATAAGAAGCCTGCTTCGTCGTGAAAAACATGATTTTGATACAACAGGCAAAAAAGTAAATTTCAAAAAAGAAAAAGATATATATTTAGATGATGAAAAGTCTATTATTTTTTTAAAAAAAAATGAACTAACTCTAACAAATGCAGAGTTTGGGATACTAAAATACCTCCTTAAAAAAGAAGGAGGAGTAGTCTCTCGCCAAGAGCTTATATATAATGTTGAAGCAATTAGTGAAGAGAGTACAAATAAAAGTATAGATGTAATAATCGGGAGAATTAGACAAAAATTAGATGAAATTCCAAAAGAGCCAAAATACATCCACTCAGTTAGAGGAATAGGATATAAGTTTACTCAATGAGAAAATCTTCGATATTTTTTTCCATCACACTTATCTTTTTTATAGCTGCTATTGGTGTTGGTGTGGCTTATTTGTATATGCTAAAGTATGATAAACAAAAATATACCCAAGAGTTAAATGAGAGATACTCAATAGTCTCACGAGCAACATTATACAGGCTTTTAAGCCAACCAATAAACCAAGAGTTTGAAAAAGAATTGAGTGTGTATAAAATGAGCCTCATAAAAGATGGAACTTTTATCAAAGATGCACTCCAAAATGGAGAAGCTCTACAAAAGATAAGCTCTAGAATTGGAAGTAGTTCTGTCTATTTCTATAAAAAAAACAACTACCTTCTTATAGAGTCACTAAATAAAAAAGCAATTTTACTCGAAGATTCAGCTTTTAAACCATATAGACAACAGATCCTCTATATAAAGTTAATCTTTGGAGGTATTGTTGCACTACTTCTAATTTTATACCTTTGGATACTTAGAAAAATTGAGCCTATTAAAAAAATTAAAAGAGAGATCGATAAATTTGCATCTGGTGATTTAGATATAGATTGTGAGATGAGAAGAGATGATGAGATTGCAGATGTTGGAAATGCTTTTAATAATGCCGTGTCTGAGATAAAAAAGCTAAACAGTTCAAGAAGACTTTTTTTGAGAAACATAATGCATGAGTTAAAAACCCCAATCACAAAAGGTAGAATTTCTGCTGAGATGCTAGATGATGGCAAACAAAAACAGAGGCTTATATCTGTATTTCAAAGATTAGAGAGTATGCTAAATGAATTTACAGCAATTGAACAGATTTCAGTTGACGGAAGTCATCTTAAAAAAAGCTCCTACAGAATGATAGATATTATAGATGAAGCTATTGATATATCTATGGCAGATATAAAAAGTATCGAAGCAACTGTTGAAAATGATTTAAATATAGAAGCAGATTATAAGCTCTTTAGCATTGCTATCAAAAATATGATAGATAATGGTATAAAATATTCTCAAGATTCAAAAGTGCATATCTTTGCAGATCATAATAGTATCGATTTTTTGACAAAAGGGAGTAAATTACCAAAAGAGATTTCATACTATACAGAGCCATTTACACAAGGTGAACATAGCAACTCTAGTAGCTTTGGTTTAGGTCTTTATATCGTTGATAGCATCATCAAAGCGCATGATATGAAACTAGATTATGAGTATAAGAACGGTTACAATGTATTTAAGTTTAACCATCTTTAGCCGATACTACAAAAAAATAAGGAGCATACTTAATGACTGAATTTTTTCCAATCTCAACACTAAGATCACTTATACTGCACCATATTGCACTCATTGATAGGTCTGATACATACAATACACACGAGTTCGCCCTACTCTTTTTAAAAATGGCTGATTTTGATAATTTAGATATAAAAAGAAGTATTCAAATAATTTTTAGAGATTCTGACATTATATTTAATGTTGGAGAAAACTATATAATACTTCTACCAAAGACAAATTGGAATGGAGCATTTGAGCTTTTAAAAGGTCTTCAAGAGTTTTTAGATCAAGAGTTTCAAGACTCAATAGTAACTTTTCCAGATGATGGAGGATGTGCGGATGGTCTTTTAGACTCATTTAAAAATGTTGTCAAAAAGTATTATGATATAGAGTTAGATTTCTAAAATTTTATGAGCTTAACATATATCATCTATATCGGAATTGGTGGGTTTTTTGGAGCGATACTAAGATTTGTACTCTCAAGTGGTACTTTTCATCTCTTTGGAGGATATATCCCATACGGTACTTTAGCGGTAAATGTAATAGGTAGTTTTTTAATAGGTATCTTGGTTCTATATTTTCAGCAAAATATCGCCCCTGAATATAGAGCATTTTTTATAACAGGTTTTTTAGGCTCTTTAACTACATTTTCAGCCTTTTCACTAGAGACTGCTCTTATGATAGATGAGCAAGAGTATCTAAAAGCTGCACTTCATACATTTTTGAATGTAACTTTGAGTGTTGGTGCTACGATAAGTGCTATGATGCTTTTTAAAAAATACTATTTACCGTAAGTATCTTTTAATTTTTTTC
>JAMOMC010000071.1 GCA_027068765.1 Campylobacterales bacterium | reverse complement strand
CTTGCATAAAATCATCTATCTCACAGAATATTTTTGTTAACATTTTCGGTCATCTTTTTAGTTTTATTTGGTTTGAAATTATAAGATGACTTCTCTTTTATCCTCTTTTCTTGTCGAACTCAGGTTATTAATAATCCAACCATTACTCTTATTGGTTTAGCAAGCCTCCCTTTTTTTGAATAATATTTTTTAAAGTTTTCATCAAATATTTCCCATTGAATATTATCAGCAAGAACTATTAATGGATCTTTTAAATCAAGCATATCTGCTAGTAAGCCATAAAAGAGATTTGCTTGATTGCTTTTAGTGGATATTGGAAGCATTTTCTTATCCTATTTCGACCAAGAACTTAGTCTTTATTTATTGGTTTCTGGTCGAAATTATAGCGTAAATATGCTATTAAAGCCTTTGGTTTAGGGACTTTGTTCGTTTTTTAGGACTGACTAATTATGATTTGGCTGAGGCTTTATCGTTAGTTTCTATGGTGAGGTTGGAGTATAGTTTCCTTAGATAGTTGTGAGAATTGGAATGGGGTAAATATTCATTATGCATATCTTAATCTTAAATTTTTAGTATTTATGTTTAGCTTTCTTTTGATTTATAGCTTCTAGTATGTCTAATGATAGTATTATCTGTGATGAAGAGTTAGCACATGAGTTCCCAATAACAGTAGGGGAAAAAGCAAAATATAGATTTTATGGCACATTTCCAATATCAAGAAAAACGAAACTCACATCTTTGATTTAGCTTCTATCCCCATCAAACTAAGTCCAACACGAATAGATGTAGCAACTAAAGAGGAGAGTTTTAAAAGCTCATCTTCATTGTCACTCCCAACAATTTTATGTTTATTGTAAAATTGATGATAAGAGGCGGCTAAGTTTCTAAGATACTCTGTTAATTTTTGTAACTGTCTTGATTCAAATGCATCTTCTAAAATCTCAGGAAGTAAAAGGGCAGTAAAAAGTAGATTTTTTGAATCTTCATCAAGCTCTTTTAGCTCTACATCTATAACATCATCAACACTTTTTCCACTTTTTTGAAAAACTTGATTTATACGAGCATGAGCATACTGAATGTAATATATAGGATTTGAACTATCTTGTTGCTTTAAAAGCTCAACATCAAATTCCAAATGAGTATCACTCTTTTTCGTAAGGAAAATAAACCTCAAAGCTTCACTTCCAATCTCATCAATCACATCACTCATGAGTATAAAATTTCCAGCTCTTTTACTCATCTTGTAAGGCTCTCCACCTTTTAAAAGTGCGACCATTTGAGATAAAATAACTTCTAATTTATTCTCATCATATCCTAAGAAATGTATAGCAGACTTCACTCTTGCTATATACCCGTGGTGATCTGCTCCCCAGATATTGATATATCTATGATACTCTCTTTGAAACTTATCATCATGATAGATGATATCTCCTGCTAGATAAGTTGGTCTTTTATCTTCTCTAACAACTACACGGTCTTTCTCATCTCCCATTTTAGATGATTTTAACCAAATTTTTCCATCTTTTTCATAAAGAGCATCTTTTGCTTTCAACTTCTCATATGATGCGTCCCAAGATTTAAAAAGCTCTTTTTCACTTACAAAATTTTGAAATTCTATGCCTGCCATTTTAAGATTTTCTTTGATAAGAAAAAGCATCTTATCTTTTCCCCAAGTTGAAAGTTTAGAGATATTTTTCTCATCTAAAAAGATATCTTTCCCAAACTCCTCTTTCGCCTCATCGCAAAGCTCATAAATATACTCTCCACGATAATACTCTTCTGGCCACTGCACATCTTTGTTTGTATATTTATCGACACCTGCTAAAAAAACAGATAGTCCAAGCATTTCCACCTGACTTCCTGCATCATTTACATAGTACTCTGTTGTGATTTTATAGCCTAAATGCTCCCCGATTTTCGCCAAAGTATCACCAAAAACCGCACCTCTAGCATGACCTATATGCATAGGTCCCGTTGGATTTGCACTAACATACTCTAGTAAAATTGTCTCGTTTTTTTCACCCTTTGCAAACTCTAAATTCTCTTTTATAGCTACTGTTGCTCTCTCATTTAAAAACTTATCACTAAGTTTAAAATTTAGGTAACCTTTGATAGCTGTTACACTCTCAAAAACACTTGCCTCAGAAAACTTCAAACAAAGCTCATCAGCGATAATCATAGGAGATTTTCTAAGCTCTTTTGCCAATGAAAAAGCCAAAGGGGTAGCATAGTGACCAAACGATAAATCTTTTGGTTTTTCTAGTATAAACTCACTATCTATCTGTTTTTTAACTGCATTTTGAACACTTTTTTTCATCTATACTTTTTTTAAATCTTCCGCTTTTGTTGCATCTGCTATATCTTTGGCACTATCTTGTATCTTATCTTTTGTTGCATCTGCTACATCATCACCATCATCTTTTACAGCTTTTTTGAAATTTTTTATGCCACTACCAAGACCTTTAGCAAGCTCGGGTATCTTCTTCCCCCCAAATAGCAAAAGCACTACAAGTGCGATGATAATAAGCTCCATTCCGCTAGGCATTCCCATTTTAAAATCCTCTGTTTTTTTCTATTATACCATTAAAAATTAATGAATTACCACAAAGATGCAAATTTCTCTATCTGATTCTTATCTCTTTTTAATCTAGCAACACTTAAAATCGCCTCAAACTGAGAAAGTGCTAATTCAAAATCATCATTTACAAGTAGATAATCATACTCATCAATTCTAGCCATTTCACTTTTGGCATTTATAATTCTCTGTTTAATTACATCTTCGCTATCGGTTGCTCTTTTTATAAGTCTATCTTTTAAAATTTCTTGATTTGGTGTGGTGATAAAAAGACTTGTTAAGATAGAACTATATCTCTTTTTAACTATCTTATGTCCTTGAACATCTATATCAAATATGACAAGTTTACCCTCACCTATAGCTTTTTCAATCGGCTTAATAGAGGTTCCATAAAAATTACCATGAACCTCTGCCCACTCCAAAAAAAGCCCCTCTTGTATCTCATTTTGAAACTGCTTTTTTGAGATATAATAATAATCAATACCCTCTTTTTCACCATCTCTAATCTCTCTTGTAGTGGTTGAAATCGAAAAGTAAATATCATTGTGTTTATCTAAAACACTATTTAAAAGTGAACTTTTACCACAACCGCTAGGACCTGATATAACTAGTAAAACTCCGTTCATACAGTATCTTTATCTTCTTTTTTGCTTGAGAAACTAAGTGTTACATTTATATCCATACCATCTAATGCTTCTTTTATCATAGAAGGTGTAATAGCCTTTGAAACAGCATCTCTAATCCACTGCTCAACATCATTTGACTCAACAACTGTCTCTTCTACTTGATCTACCTCTTCAGATACTATTTCTTCACTAATTTCATTCACACTCTCACCCAAAGCTTCTTGTATATCCAACTCTTTTAAATCTTCTATATCATCCATCTCCAAAGCTCTTTTTTGTATATTTTCAGAAGCTTTAACCGCTACAGCTCCAGCAGCTATCGCACCAACACCAGTTGCCAATGCATCTAAACCTAGCGAGTCATCTTTTTCCTCTTGCTCTACTATCTCTTCTATATTTTCTTCAACCTTCTCTTTTTGTGGCTCTATCTTCTCATCTATATCAATTTCACTTAAAATTTCATCCTCTGACATATCATCAATTTCAGAAACCATATTTGCTAAATCTTCATTCTTAGTATCTTCATCTGAGAGTGCCATTGAGGCTGCTATACCTGTAGTCATAACGGTTGTTGGGTCTAAAGATAAATCTACATTATCGTCCACACCTTCATCAAGGCTATCCAAATCATCTAAATCATCAAGCTGCTCTTCATCTCCTTTTAACAACTCATCCACATCATCATCAAGTGTATCAAGATTTAAATCCTCATCATCCATCAATAAATCCATATCATCATCTTCTGCTGATAAATCTGTATTATTTTCAGATGCTCCGCCTATCACCTTATTTTTTATCATATCTACAAAATCAGTGGGTAAAAATGGTTTTTCAATAACAAGATCAAAACCATCTGGAGAGTCATCTTGTTTTGTGCCAATATATCCAAGCTTTGTATATTTTAACTTCTCTTCAATCTCTGTTAAAAGTTCATTGCTATATAATTCACTATCAACAAAAACTACATCATAAGAGTCTGCTCTTGAATCCAATGTCTTAACCTCCTCAAGCTTGTACCCATTTTTTTCACAACTAAGCCCAAGTAATCTTGAAACAATTTTATTTTCATTAATAAGTAGAATAGTAGGTGTCATAATTCCCCAATCTTTATAATATTTTCGCTAAATTAAACTCTCAAATCACCAAAACGAGGTTTCATGAGAAAAAAAATTAACCTATTTTATCTAATAATAGTTTTTATTAGCCTTAGCACCTCTGCCCTTGCAAAAGAGAGTTTCTATCTACTCCCAAAAGATGCAGATATCGCCTTAAAAGCTATTATAGATAGTATCGACCAATCTAAGAAATCAATTAAGATAACAATCTACAACTTCACTCATAAGAAGATAGCAAAAAGTCTAAAAAAAGCAGCTGCTCGTGGAGTAAAAGTAGAGATTATTTTTGATGAAAGAACCACAAAACAGCAGAAAAAAATAAGCCTAATTTATTACTTAGCAAAATACAAAAACATAACCACATACAGATTAAAAGGCAAAATCTCAAAAAACAAAAAATATCACGGTATAATGCATCTAAAAACCGCTCTATTTGACCACAACAAAGTCTTATTTGGCTCTGCAAACTGGAGTAACTCCGCATTTTCTAGAAACTATGAGCTAATCTACATCACAAAAGATTATGCAATCTCTAAAAAGTTTAATAAATATTTTGAAGAGATGAAAAAAAATAGTAAACAATTTAAATAACTATAACAGATACTTTAAAAACTCAAATGCTGTGATAAACTCCCTTTTAAATATACTCATCATAGCTGATAAAACCGCCGACAAAACAAGTACAGACAAAAATATCTTGATAGGAAAACCAACAACAAGTAGATTAAACTGTGGCATAGTCTTCATAAGCATCCCAAAGATAACATCTGAGAGTATCGATAAAGCGATAATTGGAAAAGATAAAATAAACCCCATCGCAAACATATGAGTAACAGCTTTGCTAAGATACTCCCAGATAAAAGGTTCAGGGTAAAATCCTCCAAGTTCAATGCTTCCCATCGTCTCATTTAAAAAGAGTAGCATAAGGTGATGCCCATCAAATGCAAGAAGTATCAAAATTGCCAAAAGAGTTAAAATTTGTGAAATTATAGGTGCATTTTCACCCGTACTAGGGTCCATAACAGATGCCATTGAAAAACCCATAACCATTGAAATTTGCATACCAGCAAGCCCCAAAGCTCCAAAAATCATATTTAAAATTAAACCAGCGATTAGCCCCAACATAAACTCTGATAAAACCATCAAAACAATATGAGTAGCATCTATAGGTATTTCAGAAATCGAGATTGAAGGGAAAAAAAGTATACTTAAATAAAATACCAAAGCAGTTTTAATAGGAACAGAGATTGAGATATGAGAAAAAAATGGGAAAAATGCTAAAACACCACCAATCCTAGCAAAAAGCAGAAAAAAAACAATAACATTATCACCAGTTATAAAGTCAGCTATTTGCATTACAGATAAACCAGAGAAAGCCTCTTATCTTGAAGTCTATATGAGCTATTACAACGGCTTGCAATTTTCTCATCATGAGTAACTATAAAAAGACCTGCATCATTTTGTCTTGTATAATCTAACAAAACATCCATGACATCATTTGCTGTTTGCATATCTAAGTTGCCTGTTGGTTCATCTGCAAAAATTAATTTTGGTTTTTTTAAAAGAACCCTTGCTATTGAAACTCGTTGCTGTTGTCCACCTGAGAGTTCTGATACATTTTGATTTAAAGTATCTTCAATTTTTAACTTTTTAACTATCTCTAAATCAAGCTTATTTCCAGAAATCAAAGATGATATTTCTAAATTCTCTTTTACAGTAAAACCTTTAAAAAGATAATGAGATTGAAAGATAATCCCTATATCATCTCTTCTAATTTCAAGAAGTCTTTTTGAACCTTGTTCATAAAGATAACCTTTATCAAAGATAACTTTTCCAACTTGCGGTTTTAATAGAGTTGATAATATATGAAGAAGAGTTGATTTACCACTCCCGCTCACACCTAAAACAGCGATAGATTCTCTTTGGTGTATATTTATATCTACATTTTCAAACAGTTTATAATCAAATGAGTGAGAGAGATTAGATGCACACATAAGACTCTTTGCATCATTTGCTGGTAGATGACTTTGGTCTTTTATATCTCTATCCATAGTCACCTACCTTTTTTGTTCTATTTTAATTGTGCTTCAACCTCAGCAGCAAAATCATCAACTTTTTTCTCTAAACCTTCACCTAAATCATATCTAACATAATCTACAAGTTTTATAGTACCGCCAAGCTCTTTTGCTTTTTCTAAAACAACTTGCTCGATTGTCTTCTTATCATCCATTACAAAAAATTGACTAAGAAGTGCTAATTGCTGATCTAGCTGAGTATTGTCTGCTATAAATCTTTCTAGTTGACCAGGTATGATTTTATCCCAAATCTTCTCAGGTTTACCTTGGGCTTTTAGTTCAGCTTCCATATCAACTTTTGCTTTTGCTAAAGCTTCGTCAGTTAACTGCAACTTACTTACAAACTTAGGAATTCTTTTTTCTGGTTTTTTAAGTCGTCTTAACTCTTCATTCTCTTTTTCAATATCTGCGATAATTGCACTATTTTCTTTTTCGATAAACTCAGGATCTAAATCTGTATAACTTAAAACTGTTGGCTTCATAGCAGATGCATGCATCGAGATATTTTTAAGAAGCTCTTTGGATCCATTTGCCGTTTTAGCACTATCACAAATAGCACCAATTATAACACCAACTCTTCCATTTGAGTGTTGATATCCATTTACAACTACATTGTCACCACCTGTTATAGTCGCAAATCTTCTTATGACAACATTCTCTCCAACTTTTGAAACTTCGACTCCAAAATGCTCTTCAAAAACTACACCATCAACTGTAGTTTTTAAAAGTTCTTCATGTGTTGAAACACCACTCTCTTGCATATGAAGTGTAGTGTTTTTAGTCAAGTTTATAAACTCATCATTTTGCGCAACAAAATCTGTTTCAGAGTTTATCTCACTGATAGTAGCTTTTGTAAAATCATCATTTACAACAACACTCACCAAACCTTCACTAGCAAGTCTATCTGATTTTTTAGCAGCTTTTCCAAGCCCTTTTTCTCTCAAATGTGACATCGCTTTTTCAATATCGCCATCACACTCAACCAAAGCTTTTTTACAATCCATCATGCCAGCTCCAGAAAGCTCTCTAAGCTCTTTTACCATTCCTGCAGATACATTCATAAAATCCTCCTATACTTTCGTTTTAGCTTCAGCGATAACATCTTTAAAATCGCCTTTAAATTTATGCTCATTTTCTAATGTTTCAAGTTGAGCATCTGTAACATTTGCAACATCAGCAAAAGTATAAATACCCATAGAGTTTAATGTCTGAGCATATACTTTACCAACTCCTGCAAGTTTTGTTAAATCATCACCTTTAGTAGTGTTACTCTCATCAGTAGCTACACTCTCAGTAACTTTAGTCTCTTTTTCAGTAGGTGCTTTTGCATCTTCACTCTCACCCTCTTTTACAGATTCTGCAATTAATTTTTCTTTCTCTTTATCTGAGATATCAGCTACTGGTGCACCTTTACCTGTATTTTCTTCCCCTGCATCTATCGCATCTTGCTCTCTTAATGCTTTTCCTTCATTTATAGCCTCTGCCATCTCTTTACAAAAAAGTTGAACAGATCTGATAGCATCATCATTTCCAGGAATTGGAAAAGAGATAACATCAGGATCACAGTTTGTATCTATCGGAGCAACTACTGGAATACCAAGACAGTTTGCCTCAGCAACTGCAATCTTCTCTTTTACTGTATCTATGATAAAAATCATATCAGGAGCTTTTTGCATATCTCTAATTCCACCAAGATAATCAAGCAGTTTGCCTTTTTTTCTCGAAAGCATTAAAGCCTCTTTTTTTGTCATAAGGTCTATTTGACCCTCTTCTTCCATCTTTTCGATGATATCTAATTTTCTAATTGATTTTTTAATTGTCTGAAAGTTTGTAAGCATACCACCCAACCATCTGTGGTTAACATAAGGCATACCACAAGACTCTGCATGCTCTTTTACAGCTGAACTTGCTTGTTTTTTAGTACCAACAAACATAATCGTCTTACCCTCAGCCGCTGCATCTCTTACGATGTTGTATGTGTATCTAAAATATCTTAATGTTTTTTGTAAATCTATAATATAGATATTTTTTCTCTCTCCAAAAATATAAGGTTTCATCTTTGGGTTCCATCTTCTTGTTTGATGTCCAAAATGGACTCCGCACTCTAATAAATCTTTCATTGTAACCATAACAATAATCTCCTTGTGTTAAAAAATTTGGTTTATCGCCTCTACACCCATCAACAAACTAAGTTTGCAACCATCTCTAAGGATTGGTGTATGTGAATTTAAAGCGATGGATTTTACTAAAAAGTTGTTTAATTTATGATTAAATTAAGAAGTAGAAAAAGATATGTGTATTCATAAATACACATATCTTTAGTTTTAAGTGATGTTAAAATTTATAATGAAGCCCCAAACCAAGTGCTATATAACCAAAATCATAATAATCAAAACTAGCCATAGTAGCTTGAAGTTCAACATTTACAAAAAGTGGTATAAAATTACTATCTAATCCTCTAAGGTCATACTCAACTCCCCCTCCAGCTCCAAAAGAGATCACACTCTCACTTTTATTACCAAGAGAGTAATAACCATCCCAAGTCAAAATACCTAAAGCTCCAAAAGCATAAACATCATAAAATCTATCTTGTTTAAATTTATAAAGCCCACGAGCTGTATAAGAATTAATTACACCCAAAAACCCTATTATCGCCTGTCCTGTTATCTTATCAGTAAAATCCATCTTCCCACTAAGCCCATAAGCATATGATGAAGATTGAATACCTGCATAAAAACCTTTCTGCTTTAAAGACTGTGCCGACAATGATGAAAAAGCACTCAAGCAAATGAGTAAAAATAACACCTTAGTATATTTTAGAACCATAAAAACTCCTTTAAATTTTTGAAGCTGAGATAGTACACTATTTTTACTTAATTTTAAAATAATTTATTATTTATCAAAATTACAATAAATTATTAAGTTTAACTATGTATAATTCAAAATCTATAAATTAATTATGTGAGCCTTGGTGTGGATAAATTCTTAAAACTATTCGATGATAACTTTGCTTATATATCTGTTAATACTCTCTTATCTACTATAATCGCACTTCTTTTAAGTAGTATAGGTGTTAATGCTTATATAATAGTAACTATTTTTATAGCTACTATCATATATTATAAAGTTTTTATACACAAGCAAAAAGAGAAAGAGACTATCAAGCAAAGTGAACCAACAACTAATAATCACTATGCAACTTTTGATGCAGAGTTTAATATAACCTGTTTCAATAAAGAATTTTTAGCAGAACATATATCACAAAATAGAACTCTTTTAGGAAAAAATCTCTTTGATATTCTACACATTAGTCCCCAAAATATTTTAAAAACAGTAAAAGAGCATGGAAACTTTAAAGGTGTAGTTGAATCAACAAAAAACAATAAATTAAGCTATCATAGTCTAATAATTGAGCCAACAATAGAAGATAGCAAAAAAGAGTTTTTTGTAATCTCTCATGATGTAACAAACTCTCTTATGCATGATAAAAAATTAAAAGAGCAATTTTTAGTGGACAAACTAACAGGGCTTGCAACAAAAACAAAACTTTTAGATGATGTAGAAGAGTCCAAATACTCCTGCACAGCAAGTACACTAATCTATATAAATATAGACTCTTTCGATGAAGTAAATGAGTTTTTTGGATTAGATGCAGGAAGTAAAATAATATCTCATGTTGCCTCTTGGCTCGAAGATAGATTACCAAGCGTAGATTCAAAACTATATAAACTAGATATAAATAACTTTGCAATTTTAAGTGCCAAAAAGCTAACTCTTTTAAACTTGCAAGAGTATCTAAAAAAGATATCTATCGAAATTGAAAAAAAGAATTTTTACTTTAAAAATACTGCACTAAATATCTCTTTTACTTTAGGAGCAGCTTACAATAAAGCCGACTTGGTAAAATGTACATATTTAGCTCTAAAAGATGCACAAAATTTGAAAAAACCATATAAAATATATAATAAAAGTTGCAACCATGAGACACGCTTTTTAGAAAACATCAAAATGACTCAAATTATAAAAGATGCAATCACTGAAAACAGAGTTATACCATTTTTTCAACCAATCTACAACTTAAAAACCAACAAAATAGAAAAATTTGAATCTCTCATAAGAATTCAAAGCAGAAACAATGTGATACTAAAACCTAATGAATTTTTAGATATTGCTAAAAAATCCAAGCTTTATTTGTCTCTCTCAAAATCTATGATTAAAAGTAGTTTTGAAAAACTAGAATCTCTAAAATTTCCAATAACCATAAATATATCAATAGAAGATATACTAGATAAAAAAGTATCTAACTTTATACTAAGAAGACTAAATCATGCACAAAACGGGCATCTTATCACTTTTGAAATCGTAGAATCTCAAGAGATAAAAAGTCATATAAAAGTGGTAAATTTTATAAAAAAAGTAAAATCCCTAGGATGCAAAATTGCAATTGATGACTTTGGTAGTGGCTACTCAAACTTTGAGCAACTCTTAAAACTCGATATAGACTATCTTAAAATTGATGCATCACTAATAAAAAACATAGATACAAACAGAGATTGTGAGATTATGACAAAGTCAATTATATCTTTTGCTAAAGAGATGGGTCTGAAAACTATTGCAGAGTTTGTAAGCACACAAGATGTTTTTGATAAAGTTAAACTTTTGGGTGTTGATTATGTTCAAGGTTATTACATAGGGAAACCTAGTAATTTACAAGGTGATTAACGACTCATTTGAGCTTTTTTCTCACTCTTCATAAGCCAGACAAAAACCTCCGCCACAGCTTTATAAAGATTTGGCGGTATCTGTTCATCTAAATTTAAATTTAAAAGACTCTCAGCTAAAGCTTTGTTTTGAAAAATTGGTATATCAAACTCTTTGGCTTTTTGCATTATGCTCTCAGCAACTTTTCCTTTTCCTTGGGCTACTACTTTTGGAGCGGAATTTCCATTTTCTTCGTATTTTAAAGCTACTACTTTTTTATCCATTTATTTTAACTTTAAAATACCAGCAAATCTACCAGTAATTCCCTCTCTTCTATACGAATAATAATTTTTATCGCAGCAAGTGCAAATCCCTTGCACCTGTATGTTTTTCTCTTTTATGCCAACACTTTGCATCTGATGAATATTCATACTTAAAATATTCAAATAAAACTCTCCATCTCTGTTTTGAATATATCTTGAATCAACAATATTTGCAATCTCCTCTCCAACTTCATAACAACACTGACCAATTGACGCACCCAAATAGACTAAAATATCATCTGCACAAGAGTTAAATTCACTTTTCATCTTTAAAATCGTCTTTTTTGCAATTTCCTTTAAAGTTCCATTTCTACCAGCATGAGCTACCCCTATCACTTTTTTCACCTTATCAAAAAAAAGTATCGGTATACAATCAGCAACCATAACCATAAGCGGTATATTTTTTAAATTTGTAATCACACTATCACAATTTTCAATTTTATTTATAGAACAATCTTTTATAACCTCTACATTGCACCCGTGGACTTGATCCATGTAGATAAGATTTTCTATATAAAAATTATATTTTTTAGCACTCAAAAGTCTATTTTCCAAAACTTTTAAAGAGTTATCTCCAACATGAAGAGCTAAATTTAAACTATCATAAGGAACTTCACTTACTCCGCCATATCTAGTAGTAATTGCAAAAAACAGTTCATTTTCAAAAGGTGTAAATATCAATATCTAGCCATTATACTATCTACATCATCCCAACTAATATCTCCATCTCCATCTTTTGCAAACATATGATATAGGTATCTTGCAAACATATCTGTCTCTATATTTACACGAGTTCCAATTTTATAACTTTTAAAAAGAGTATTTTTCATAGTATGAGGAATTATCGTCAATCTAAAACTATCTTTTTTTACACTATTTACAGTCAAGCTCACACCATCTATCGTAATACTTCCTTTAGGAATTATAAACTTGATAAATTTCTTTGGGACTTGTATAAAAAAATCATAAGATTTTGCATCTTTATCAATCTTTAAAATCTTTCCAATCACATCAACATGCCCTTGAACTATATGACCTTCTAACCTATCACTAAGCTTCATTGCAGGCTCTATATGAACCTTGTCTTTTAAATTTTCAACTGCCAACAAAGACTTACTCTCATTTGAAAGTTCCACAGTAAACTCTCCATCACCAAATCTAACAACAGTAAGACAAGCTCCATTAACAGCGATAGAATCCCCGATACTAGGCACATAATCAGCCTTTAGTGTTAAAAAATCATTTTGCATATTTTTGACTATTGCCAACTCTCTTATCAATCCTGTAAACATAGATTTATTGTATCATAATTAAAATTGATTAATTTCCATTAGAAGTTCAGAAAACACTTCCGCTCCTTTATCGGATGGATCTATCATTTTATTAACGATAGTAGCAATTTGAGTAGGAACACCTTTAGATACTTTAGCACATCTCTCTTTTGTGTGAAAATTATGCACCATCTTATAAGGATTTTTATTTTCAAGATTTTTATAGATTATCTGTCCAAAATCAAAAATTTCAAATGCTTCATAAGTTACTGTTTTTGGTTTAGATTTTAGTGAAATTTTAAGATGTTGTAAATCATATTTTCTAGATACAAGATAGTTAAAACTCATCAAAAAGGAGATAGAACCCAAAGAGTATTTTGTTAAGATGCGTTCAAAAAATTTCTCAAAACTCTCATTTGAAAGTTTTAATCTTTTGTACTCCAAAACTAACTCTTCAATATAATATTTAGCAAATACAATCGGTATAGCTTTTAAAACCATCCTAGCCTCCACACTCTCACTCACAAGTTTTCCACCAAGTATAATATCAACTCCAGCAACCGTTTTAGACTCTAATTTTGTTTTGCACCCCAAGAGTCCTATATCTCCAAGCTCATGAATCCCACAACCTTTTATGCATGCTGACCAGTATATACGAATCATTGCATCTTCAATCGCTACATTTTTACTAAGATATTCTGACATCTCTATAGCATCTATCTTCCCACGAATTACACCAAATGAACAAGTATCACTCCCAGGACATGAAATCATATTGTTATAAAATGGTGTATTTATATTTTTATATTTACCAAAGAGATCCCAAGTTAAAATATTTGAGATATCTTCATCTTGTATACCAGTAATATATAAATTTTGATCCACACTAAGCCTAATCTCACTGCCATAGATTTTAGCTATCTCACTAGCTTCAACCATAGCATCTCCATCAAATATACCAGCAGGCACAACAACATGAAGTGCATATGAACCATCTTTTAAAGCGACTTTTCCATATTTGGCATCAAAATGCTCCATCTCTATCAAATTTTGACCAGCCAAAACATGTTCTAATTTAGCTCTTTGAATTATTAACTCTACCAGATTTTCCATTCCTACAGCTTCTATAAAAAAATGTAAACGGTTTTTATTTCTATTATCCTTAAAACCATACTCTTTAAAAATCTCAATTAAAGCCTCAAAAAAGATGACAACTTGTTCCTGTTTTAAAAAAATATTCGCACTTTTAGCCAAAAACCCTACTCTACCACCCAAATAGACATTAAAACCAAAAATACCATCTTTTTGAGCTAGAGTAAAACAGCAATCATGTGCAAAAACATTACATCTATTTGCATAATTTGCACTAATAGAAGTGTTAAATTTTCGAGGAAGTGTACCTATCCATTTATCAATTTTTAAAAAAATATCTTGCATCTTGCTCATAATAGGCATTGTATCTATGACATTGTCATAACTTATCCCATCAAGTGGATCTGTTACAATATTTCTAAGATTATCGATACCTGTTTGATAGGTAGTTATACCAACACTATCTAAATCCTCTAAGAGAGTTGGCAAATCTTCAATCTTTAGGTACCTAAGTTGAATTTGCATCCGTGTAGTAATATCGATATAGTTATTGCCATAGATTTTAGCAACTTCACCTATTTTTTTCGCTTGTTCTACACTAAGTTGTCCGCCAGGCACTCTTATACGAAGCATAAAGTGATTTTTTCCATTTGGTTTCTCCTTGTCAAAGATACCAAAATATTTGAAAAAAACCGCTTTATCATCTTGTTCTATCGAATCATAGCCACTTTTTGCATACTCTTTTAATTTTAAAATGGCCTCATCAACAGTTCTATTTGGCTTGATTTTTTCAATTTTATTAATTTTTTCATTTCTCTCTTGGCTAACTTTTATCAACTTTTCCAACATCTGTATATAGCTTCCTTAATTATAAGTTATAATCATTCTACTAAATAATGCAAAACTTTTAACTTATTATCTGCCTATATTTTAATCAATGAAAATTTAAAATGCAAAAATCATTGCATCGTTTATCAATCCTGAACCTATTGTGATATATAATAGGTTAAAAAAAGAATAATTTATGAGATACGATATAATAGTTATAGGTGCAGGGCATGCTGGCATAGAAGCCTCACTAGCAAGTGCAAGAATGGGGAAAAATACTCTTCTTTTAACAATTTCGATAGAGAAAATAGGGGCAATTAGCTGTAACCCCGCAATTGGAGGACTTGCAAAAGGTCATCTTGTAAAGGAGATAGATGCTCTTGGTGGAGAGATGGGAGTTTGCACAGATAAAACAGGAATCCAATACCGCATACTAAACTCATCAAAAGGACCAGCTGTTAGAGGAAGTCGTGCTCAAATTGATATGGATAGATATAGCATCTATATGAGAGATATCTGTTTAAATTGTGAAAATTTAACTATAAAACAAGAGATGGCAGACGAAATACTTGAAAAAAACGGCAAAATAAGTGCTGTAAAGACTGATTTGCAAAATATCTACGAAACAAAAAAAGTTATCATAACATCAGGTACATTTTTAAAAGGTCTCATTCATATTGGAGAGTATACAAAAAAAGCAGGCAGGCAAGGAGAGTTTGCATCTTATAAATTAAGTGATAGCTTAACCTCACTTGGATTAATTTTAGGAAGATTAAAAACAGGAACTTGTGCCAGAATAGATGCAACAACTATCGATTTTTCGGCAATGGAACAACAAGGAGGAGATAAAAACCCTATCCCTTTTAGTTTCAAAACCAACAAAGAGAGCTTTAGCCCAAAACAGCTCCCTTGCTTCATCACATACACAAATACAAATACTCACGATTTAATATCTAAAAATTTTCATAAAGCTCCAATGTTTACAGGGCAAATTGAGGGTGTTGGACCTAGATATTGTCCAAGCATAGAAGATAAAGTAAATAGATTTAGTGAAAAAAATAGACATCATCTTTTTATAGAGCCTCAAACCATAGAAGCAAATGAATACTATATAAATGGACTTACAACATCTCTTCCTTCAGATGTACAGTTAGAGATGCTCCGCTCCATAAAAGGTTTAGAAAATGCCAAGATTACACGATATGGTTATGCGATAGAGTATGATTATGTAAACCCTACACAACTTAAACATACTTTAGAGACAAAAAAGATAAAAGGTCTCTATTTAGCAGGACAGATAAACGGAACAACAGGTTATGAAGAGGCAGGAGCTCAAGGATTGATGGCTGGAATTAATGCTGTTTTATCAATAGATGAAAAAGAGAGTTTTATTTTGAGACGAGATGAAGCTTACATCGGTGTAATGATAGATGATTTAGTGACAAAAGGAACAAAAGAGCCATATAGAATGTTTACAAGTAGAGCTGAGTATCGTCTACTTTTAAGAGAGGATAATGCTGACTTAAGACTTAGCCACCATGGTCATAGATTAGGACTTATAGAAAATACTTTTTTTGAAAAAATAGCACTAAAAGCAAAAGATTTAGCTTTTGCAAAAAGTTATCTAAATGAAAATTTTACAACTCCATCAAAAGAGAATTCTAAGATATTAAAAGAGATCAATGAAAGTCCTGCAACAGATAAAATAGCACTAAAAAGTGTGGTAGGAAGAGAGAGTTTTAATATAGAAAAACTAGATAAACTCATACCAGAGTTTGCAGAATTTGCCAAAGATACAAAAGAACAAATTCTAATAGAATCCAAGTATGCAAACTACATAGAAAAACAGCAAAAACAGATAGATAAGATGAAAAATTTAATAAATATAAAAATTCCAAAAAATTTTAATTTTGCGAGTGTAGCGGGTCTAAGCAATGAAATTATCGAAAAATTTCAAACATTTAATCCTCCAACACTTTTTAATGCAAGCCAGATTAGCGGAGTAACTCCAGCTGCTATTGACATCTTGCATATATACATAAAGATGGAGCAAAAAAGAAAAAGCTTAAGCTAAATATTTAACTATTTAATTTAAATCAACAGTTTTTAATATTACATGGGTTACAATTTGAGTTATTATAAATTTTTATATTAAGGAGATTACATGGCTGTTGAAAAAGAGAGAAGAAATTTTCTTGGATTTGCTTTAGGTGGTTTTACTGCTATCGGTAGTATCGCTGCACTTGGTGCAATGAAAAGAACTTGGGATCCTCTCCCTAGTGTTAAAGCTGCAGGTTTTACTACTGTAGATTTAAGCACGATGGAAGAAGATGTCTTAAATGTTGAAAAATGGAGAGGTAAACCTATATTTATTCTCAAAAAAGGTCCAAATGATGAAGAAAATGAGAGAGATGTCATAGTAAATGGATCTAGATTTCATATATCCATAGGACTTTGTACTCATCTAGGGTGCATACCAGCCTACAAGCCTGCGGACAAAAACTTTCTCTGTGCTTGCCATGGGGGAACATTTAACTTAAGCGGTGAAGCTACTAAGCTACCACCTGAGAAAGCTCTTCTTATTCCACCATTTAAACTTGATGGTACTAAGTTAGTTATCGGTGAAGAAGGCAGTGAATATAAAGCATTAAAAGCTGCTAATTTATTAACATAAGGAGGAGAGATGGCAAATTTTAAAAAAGCGACTTCAATCGGCGACTGGTTTGACCAGCGATTAGGTACTAAAAAAATTGAAAAAATAATGGCTAGCGAGTATTGGATTCCAAAAAACATTAACTTTTTATGGGCTATGGGTATGGTGTTGGCAATAACATTTAAGTTACTTCTTATTTCTGGTATTTTTCTAATGATGTACTATAAACCAGATGTAGACTTGGCATTTGATAGTGTTAACTATACGATTATGGCAGAGGTTGGTTATGGTTGGTTATGGCGGCATATTCATGCAGTT
Organism: Campylobacterales bacterium; assembly: GCA_027068765.1. GTDB lineage: Bacteria > Campylobacterota > Campylobacteria > Campylobacterales > QNZT01 > SZUA-1433. Next base: position 21,802 of record JAMOMC010000071.1, on the reverse strand, counting down.
GCGGCATCTGTAATCTTTTTGATTGTCTATATACATATGTTTACAGCTATCTATTACGGCTCATATAAACAAGGTCGTGAGATGATATGGATCTCTGGTATGTTACTTTTTGTGACATTTTCTGCTGAAGCATTTAGCGGATATATGTTACCTTGGGGACAGATGAGTTACTGGGCTGGTATGGTTATCACTAATATTTTTGAAGGCTTCTCTCCAGAAATTGCAGGAGGTATGCTTAATGCTCCAGGACTTGTTGAATGGCTTAGAGGTGATTTTGTTCCAGGAGATGCATTTTTAACACGATTTTATATGCTTCATGTTCTTTTGCTTCCTTTAGCAATTTTAGGACTAATTGGTCTTCATTTTGGAGCTCTTAGAATTCCACATGTTAATAACCAAGATGGTGAGGATATCGATTTTGAAGTAGAGAGTAAAAAGTATTTAGCAGGTGATACTAAAGGTTCAAAAGTTATGAGATTTCAGTTTGATTTCTTAAGTAAAGATATCTTTGTTCTTGGTGTCTTTTTAACATTCTTTTTCTATCTAGTGTTTTACCATTTTACATTTGCACTAGACCCTGTTAACTTAGATCCTGCAAATGGACTTAAAACTCCTGCACATATTTACCCTGAGTGGTACTTCTTGTGGAGTTACGAAGTTCTTAGACCTTTTGCTAAAGATCCAGGCTTAGTTGCATTTATGTTTGCACAAGTTGCATTTTTCTTGATACCATTTTTAGATAGAAGTCCAAATGTTGCTCCGGCAAATAAAAGAGGACTATTTGCTATTTGGTTTTGGGTAATGCTTGTAGATATGATTGTACTTACCATCATGGGTAAATTACCACCTGAAGGTATATTTAATGTAATTGGCGGGGTTGCTGTATGGACATTTTTAGGTCTATTTATTGCACTTCCTATCATAACAATGCTAGAGAAAAAAAAGTAGGAGGGCGAAATGAAAAAAAAGAAATTAGATAAAGAACTCATAATTTTAGGCGTAGTTGTCTTCTTCTCACTAGTTATATATTTAGGAGTTGAAACATATGCTCACTCGGTAATGCACAAAACTGTTGAGAGTGAAAAGTATGAGTACAAAGATTTAGCAGCACTATCAAAAACAGGTGATGCTGTAAGAGGTAAAGAGTTAGTAACAGGAGCAGGAGCTTGTACAGGTTGTCATGGTATAGAATCACAAGGTATGCCAGCACCTATGGATGCACTAAGTGCTGCTGGTGCTTATGGTGTAAATCCTCCTGATTTAGGTTTATCAGGAGTACTTTATGAAGAGAAGTTTTTAGCTGAACTTATCAAAAATCCAACAAAAGCTCTAAAAGTTGAACATAAATTTTCTGCTGATAGTCCACACCCTATGCCAGGTTTTGCTGGAGCTGGTGGGGATTTAGATCAAGAAGTTGCTGATATGGTAGCTTATCTTAAATCTATAGCACCTGCAGAGTACACAAACAAGCAAGCTTTTGAAAATGCTTGTGCTAGATGTCATGATATGAGATATATGAAAATGTCAGGCTTAGGAGATACTCCAAAGTTTAAATTTGAGAAAGATACTCTTGCTCATAAGATTAAAATCTTAGAGTATAAAGATCATCTATCTGCATATATGGGAAGTACACCTCCTGATCTCTCAACAATAATAGTAGCAAGAAGCGGTTCATTTCTTACTACCTTTATAGAGAATCCTCAAAGCCACAAAGAGGGCACTGCAATGCCAAGAGTTGGTCTTACAGAAGAAGGGGCTACAAAAGTTATGGGATACCTAACTGAGTCTGGAGATCCTGCAAAAGATGCACGAAATTCACTAGGATGGAAAGTAGTACTATTTTTCATCATCTTTACAGTTCTAGCTTACCTTTGGAAGCAGTCTGTTTGGAGAAAGCTACATTAGTAGCTTTATGAACTAAAGGAGTTTAACTCCTTTAGTTTACTCTACAAATTTTCATCAATCTGCAACTCTCCTTTGACCAAGAATCATTAATATCTTGAATATATCTTTTCCTAAATGAACTATTCATAGCTGGACATGTTTGTTGATATTTTATTGGCATATGTTTTTTGTGCAACCTATAATATTTACTGATTTCTAGAGCATTAAAAAATGAACATTCAATAATCCACAACTGGCAGTAATAGCACTGATTTTTTTCAATATAAATACTTATATATTTTTGGGAGGAAAAAATTAAAAAGTGATGATTTTAGCCTAAAAAGCTACAATAAATATAAACAATTTAACTCTCTTTTTTATCACTACTTGACTGAATTTTGTCAAAAAAGCTATTAAACTTATTTGCCAAGTCTGATTTTAATTCACTCTCTTTAGGCTCTTCTTGCACTATCGATTCATCAACAAAAGCACCAACAGAGATTAGTTTTTCATATCTATTGTCAAGTCTTGTTTTATCATCTAACTGCTCTAACTCTTCTAAAGTATCTAAGAAATACTTTTTAAGTGCCAAGATAGAGGCACTCTTATCTCTATGTCCACCAGAAATTGGCTCATCTATCACATCGTCAATTAAACCTAACTCTTTTAAGTCTCCAGATGTGATTTTCATAGCTTTTGTAGCTTGTTCTTGCTTTTTTGGATCATTCCATAAAATTGCGGCACAACCCTCTGGAGAGATGACACTAAAAACAGAGTATCGCATCATCGCAAATTTATCAGCCACTCCAATGGCTAAAGCACCACCACTTCCACCCTCACCAATAACAATAGAGACTGTAATAGTATTTAAATCACTAAGTTCATAAAGATTTTTGGCAATCGCCTCACTTTGTCCTCTCTCTTCAGCACCAATACCAGGATAAGCACCCGGTGTATCTATGAGAAAAAGTATAGGTATTTTAAACTTTTCAGCCATTTTTGCAACTCTTAAAGCTTTTCTGTAGCCATCTGGTTGAGGCATACCAAAATTTCTTTTAATTTTGTTTTTTGTACCCCGCCCTTTTTGTTCACCTATAACTATAACTTTTTTACCAGAAATTGTACCGATATAACAGACTATAGCTTGATCATCAGCAAAAACACGATCACCGTGAATCTCATAAGCATCTTCCATCATTCCACGAATAAAATCTAGTGCATAAGGACGACTAGGATGGCGAGCTAATTGAAGTTTTTGGTAATCACTTAAGCTTTTGTAAGTTTTTAAAATCTCTTTATTTAAATTTTTTTCTAGTGTAGCTACAGTTACAAAATCACCAAGAGATTTTGCCTCTTGCAAATCTTGGTCGATTTTTTGTATCCCTTTTTCAAATTCAAGATAAGTAACCATTGCCAAAACCTTCTATCTAAATTTTCTTAAAATAATTGAACCATTTGTACCACCAAAACCAAATGAGTTACTCATGATAATATCAATATCAGCTTTTCTTGCAGCATTTGGAACATAATCCAAATCACAATCTTCATCAGGTGTCTCTTGGTTTATAGTTGGAGGCATAATACCATCTCTCATAGCCATGATAGACACTATAGCTTCCATAGCTCCAGCAGCACCTAAACAATGTCCTATTTGCCCTTTTATAGAACTAACTGGTGGACAATTCTCTTTACCATCAAATAGCATCTTAAGAGCTGCCGTTTCATTTTTATCATTTGCCGGTGTGCTTGTTCCATGTGCATTTACATAATCAATTTTGGGTTTTCCTGCCATCTCATAAGCAGCTTTCATAGCACGATAAGGCCCATCTACTACAGGAGATGTTATATGGTTAGCATCTCCACTCTCTCCAAAACCAATTACCTCTGCATATATTCTTGCTCCTCTTTTTTGAGCACTCTCTAAATCTTCCAAAACCAAAGCACCAGCACCCTCACCCATAACAAAGCCATTTCTCTCTCCATCAAATGGACGAGAAGATCCTTTTGGGTCATCATTTCTTGTAGATAATGCTTTCATAGACGCAAATCCACCAACACCAACACCACAAATTGCAGACTCCGCACCAACAACAAGCATACTATCAGCTCCACCAAGCATAATAGTTTTTACAGCTTCACTTATCGCATGTGTCCCTGCGGCACAGGCTGTAACAACGGACAAATTTGGTCCTTTGAACTTATGCTCAATTGATATAAAACCACCAAGCATATTTACAAGTGAAGAAGGTATAAAAAACGGAGATATTCTTCTAGGTCCTTTATTTTCAAGAATAATTGAATTTTTCTCAATATTTATAAGACCACCAATTCCAGATGCAGAGACTATCCCAAATCTATCACTATCAATTTCACTAAAATTTGCATCTATCATAGCCTCTTGTGTCGCTTTTATACCAAGATGTATAAATCTATCTGCTTTTTTAACCTCTTTAGGATTCATAATTAAGTTTGGATCAAAATCACTCACTTCGGCAGCGATTTTTACAGAGTGCTTACTAGCATCAAATAGAGTAATACTTCTAATGCCACACTCTCCATCTACAATGGCTTTAAAAGAACTCTCTTTATCATTTCCAACAGCATTTATCATGCCCATGCCAGTTATAACAACTCTTTTCACGTCTACATCCTTATGTGATTTTAAAACTTTGCGATGGGCAATACTAAGCCCATTTACAAAGAAAAATTTATTTATGAATTATGATTTTCGATATATTTGATTGCATCTCCAACAGTTGCTATTGCCTCAGCATCACTATCGGGAATCTCTATATCAAACTTCTCTTCAAGAGCCATAACAAGCTCAACAACATCTAAAGAATCAGCCCCTAAATCTTCAACAAATTTTGACTCCTCTTTAACTTCATCCGCATTACAATTTAACTGCTCTACTACTACTTCTTTTACATCATCAATTAATGCCATCTTATTTCCTTTTTAAATATTCGTCGTTAGTTTATCGAAAAATTGTTAAAAAATCGTAAACTAAACATATAATCCACCATTTACTTTTAATATTTCACCCGTTATATAACTAGAATTATCACTAAGTAAAAATGCCACAGCCTCAGCTACATCTCTAGACTCACCAAATCTTTTAAGAGGTATCTTGTCTGTATAGCTCTTTTTAACCTCGTCACTTAGTTCATCTGTCATATCAGTTGCTATAAACCCAGGAGTTATTGCATTGTATCTTATGCCTCTTGCAGATCCCTCTAATGCAAAACTTTTAGTCATAGAATTCATAGCACCTTTGCTAGCTGAGTAATTTACTTGACCAATATTTCCACTCTCGCTCACAATCGAAGAAATATTTACAACCGCACCAAATCTCTTTTTGCTCATGGCTTTAAGAGCTTCACGACACCCAATAAAAGCAGAATTTAAATTTGCCTTGATAACAGTATCAAAATCTTCCATTTTCATACGAAGAGCTAGTTTATCATTTGTAATTCCTGCATTATTTACAAGATAAGACAACTCTCCATCACTCTGAATAATCGTTTTAACACCAGCAACAAAACCATCCTCGTCACTTGCATCAAAACAGATAACAGCAGCACTCCCTCCCTCATTTTCAATAAGCTCTTTAAGTGCATCTGCTAACTGCGGATTTCGGCGATAATTTATCCAAACTTTAAGTCCATAAGAAGCCAATACTTTAGCTATCTCAGCACCTATTCCTTTGCTTGCCCCAGTAATTAGTACATTTTTTCCACTAAAATTCATCTTTTTTCCTAAATTAAAACTTTTTGGTTATCATATAGAAAATCAAATAAAAAGGCTCAATATTTATGAAAAAGATTATCTTAGTAGCTCTATTTTTAACACTTTCACTTTTTGCAGAAAATTTCACCCTTAAAACATTAGATAAACAAACAATAAATATAACAAACTATGAAGGAAATTTTGTTTTTGAAGAAAAAAAATATAATAAAAAAAATATTTTACTTTTTTTCTTTGGCACAAATTGCCACTACTGCATAAAAGAGATACCAGATATAAATAGACTAAACAAAGATAGAGAAAATCTAGTAGTTTTAGGCATCCATGCAGAGTATGAAATTTCAGATAAAAATCTAAAAACTTTTATAGAAAATAAAAATATAAAGTTTGAAGTTTTATCGTATAATGATGGCGTAAAATTAGTGGAGTATCTGAAAGGTATAAATATGTGGATAGGAGCTGTACCATTTCATGTTATGATTGATAAACATGGAAACTTAGAATCTATGGGATTTTTGGAAATTTTGGAAATTTTAGAAAAGTTTTAAAACTCATCTAATAGTTTTAAGTTTTCGGCACAAAGTTTATGATTTGCATTTTTTGTGTTTATTGTAGATAAAAAGACAGTTGTATCTCTAAAAACCCTTAAATTATAAAATATGATTTATCATAATTTGAGCAGAAACATCTCCTCTAAACTCATTTTTTGAGATATTGCAGATGATATCTATGTGGTGTCCACGATCAATCTGTTTATTAAAATTAAACTCTATAGATTGTAAAGTTTTCTCTTCGCTTATTAGGGTTAATTTTTGGTGATTTTGATTTTGTCCTATCACTTTTGCACTCTCAACATAAGCATTTTTTATCAAAAAAGATGGTTTAGGGTTTTTCTGTCCATATGGCTCAAAAGTCTCTAAAATATCTAATAAATCAAAATTTATAGCACTTGGATCTATCTCACCTAAAACTTCACTTCTCTCTATAAATTCATCCTTATCTACTTGCAATAGATCTTCTTGAATATCTTTTTTAAACTCTTCCAAATTCTCAACCATCAACGACATACCAGCAGCCCCTTTATGACCTCCATATCCCAAAAGATGCTTTTTTTGTTTAGATATATGCTCAAGTATATTGATATTTCCAACACTTCTAGCACTCCCTTTTGCAATGTTGTCTGTTATGGAAAATACAATTGCAGGCTTTTTATATCGTCTTGACAATTTTGAAGCGACAATTCCTATAACACCCTCATGCCAGCTCTCTCCCCAAACTATGATGATATTTTGCTTATCATCTACTTTCAAGATAGAGTGCTTAAAAAGTTCGTGTTCTATCTCTTTTCTTTGGGTATTTAAAGAGGTTATATACTCTAGTTTTTCTACAGCCTCATAAGGAGTTTTTGCTCGTATTAACTCATATGATAATGTTGCATCTTCTAATCTTCCTGAACTATTTATCAAAGGAGCCAACAAAAATGATATATCATCACTTTTAAAACTATGTTTTTTATAAAAACTCTGTATTGCTCCTAAAAATGGTCTTTGAATTTTGTTTATATTTTTTAATCCATTTTTTACCATTGCTCTGTTCATATCTTTAAGCTCCATCATATCACCAACAATTGCAATTGCTAAAATATCAAGAAATTTAGAAAGATTATAAGATATATCAAGCTCATTTTTAATAGATGCGATAAAATACCAAGCAACTTGAGCACCACATATCTCAGAGTTAGGAAAAGTACAATCGTCTTGTTTTGGATTTATGATAGCATAAGCTTTTGGTAAAATATCAGGTATATTATGGTGATCTGTTATGATAAGATCTATATTTTTCTCCCTACAAACATCTGCAGCTTCAACTGCTGATATGCCGTTATCTACCGTAATTATCAATGTTGCATCTAGGTTTTTAATGATTTTTGGGCTTATGCCATATCCATCTTCAAATCGGTTAGGAATTTTTAAAACTACATCTGCCCCAATATCTTCAAAAAACTCCATCATGATAACTGATGAAATAACTCCATCTGCATCATAATCTCCTACAATTGCGATTTTTTCTCTATTTAAAATCGCCTCTTTTACTCTTTTTGTAGCTTTTTTTATATCTTTTAATTTTGAAGGGTGAGGAATAGATGCTAAATTGTGACAACTATCTTCAGCAAATCTTTTTGTCAAGATTGTCTGAATATCTTTAAGTGAAAGCTTTTCACTCATGATGAAGCTTTATACTCCATAGCAGCACTTACAAACTCCAATATCACACTATTTGGATTTTGAAGTCTTGATGTAAACTCAGGATGAAACTGAACTCCCAAAAACCAAGGATGCTTTTTTAACTCTACCACTTCGATAAGTCCATCAGATTCACCACTCACAATCATCCCATTTTTTTCAAACTCTTCTCTATATTTTGGATTTGCTTCATATCTGTGTCGATGTCTCTCATGTATCTTTTTTTTGCCTTCATATATTTTTTGTAAAAGTGAGCCTTTTTTTATATTACACTCATAAGAGCCAAGTCTCATAGTCCCTCCAAGTGGGCTTTTGTGAGTTCGAAGTTGTCTGTTTCCACTTGCATCCATAAAAGAGTCGATAAGATAAATAACAGGATTTTTCGTACATGAATCAAACTCTACAGAGTTTGCATCTTCAATGCCTAAAACATTTTGTGCAAACTCAACTAAACAAAGTTGCATCCCAAGACAAATACCTAAAAATGGGACTTTATTTACTCTTGCATACTTAATCGCATCAATTTTCCCCAGCACTCCTCGCTCCCCAAATCCACCAGCAACCAAGATGCCATCAACATCTCCTAAAAGCTCTTCACACTCATCAGGGTCTATCTTCTCACTGTCTATCCATTTTAGTTTTACTTTTGCATCTAAATGTGCTCCTATGTGAACAAATGATTCTGTTAGAGATTTGTATGACTCTTTTAACTCAAGATATTTGCCAACAAATCCGATTGTGACATCTTTTCTTGGTGTGATTATATTTTTAACAAGATGGTTCCACTCATCCATATCAAGAGTCAACTCTTCAAAACCTAAAGCTTCACAAATAGGCTCTAAAATTTGTTGTCTTTGAAAATTCATAGGCACTTCATAGATAGATTGTGCATCTAATGCTTCTATGATTGAGTTTTTCTCTATACCACAAGATAGGGCTAGCTTTAGTTTTAAGTTTTTAGGTATAGGCATCTCAGCTCTACATATAACAATATGAGGAGAGATACCGATACGACGAAGCTCTTGGACTGAGTGCTGAGTTGGTTTAGTTTTAAGCTCACCTGCTGCTTTTAGATATGGAACCAAAGTGAGATGTATATACATAGCTCTTTGTTTTCCAAGCTCAGTTTTAAGCTCACGAATTGCCTCTAAAAATGGTAAACTCTCAATATCGCCAACAGTTCCACCAACCTCAACGATAAGTATATCGCTTCCCTCAGCAGATTTAATAATGCGACTTTTTATCTCATCTGTAATGTGAGGAATAACTTGAATAGTCTTACCAAGATAATCTCCTCTTCTTTCTCTCTCAATCACACTAGAATAAACTTGTCCTGTTGTAAAGTTATTGCTTTTGGTAAGACTAATATCTAAAAACCTCTCATAATGACCAATATCCAAATCAGTCTCAGCTCCATCATCTGTAACAAAAACTTCACCATGTTCCAAAGGACTCATAGTTCCAGGGTCTACATTGATATAAGGGTCAATTTTTAACATACTCACTTTTTTGCCTGTATGTTTTAAAAGAGTTGCAATACTCGCAGATGCAATGCCTTTTCCAAGAGAGCTTAAAACTCCACCTGTTACAAATATATATCTTGTCTTTTTATCTGCCATTTAATATTACCTTATTTTAAAAGAGAGATTATAGTAAATTGTGTCTAAGAGAGTCGTTAGAAATCACTAAGTGAGAAATTTCACTTAGTGATTGTCTCTAACACAACGGACATAGTTTGAGTTAGTTTTAGATATTTTACCGTTATTGGCATCACTAAATATTATGGTCCAAGCTTGAGTAGTATATAGACTATAAGAGGTTGATGACCAGTAAATATTTGGACTGAACATATCACTTGCTACATTTACAAATGAGCTATTTATCGCAGGATCAGATGCATCTTTATCTACAATGCTATAAAGCTCATTAAAGTTTGGAAGTCTCCAGTTAGTGTAGTTTGCATGTGTTAAATCCGCACAATAATCTATCGCATCTTGCCAGTTTTTTGCAAGCAAACGAACATCTGAATTATCTTGCCACATCAAGTAAGCTGTATCGTCATTTACTACATCCAAATTATCATCTCTTATAAGATCTGCTGATATGCTACTTGCAAGTAAAAGAGTTGTTACTAATATATTTTTTATCATCTATTTTCTCCTATTTTTTTATTAAAATTATTCTACTTCTCTGACACAACGAGTATAAAGATTCCAACTTGTATAGTTATAAGTACCACTATAGAAGTTAACATACCATGCTTCATTTGTATTTTTCATAGTGTATGATTGATAACTATTGCTCTTAAAGTTTTGAAATGCTACATCAACTGAAGGAGCATTTTTACTTCTATCTACTAGATAAATCAATTCTTTAATTTCAGGAAGTCTCCAATCTTCATATCCGCCTAAAGTAAGACTAGTACAATATATGAGTGCATCTTCAAGACTTTTTACTCCAGAGTCTACATCATCTTGCCACATAAGTTTAGTGACATTATCAGTTACTATCTCAGTTGCATCATCTCTTGTAAAACTTCTAGTTGCGCCTTTTGTTAAATTTCCATCATCATTTGCATAATAAGAGATGCTCTGACCTGTCGCCAAAAGAGGTATATAAGGTTTTTTAACTATAAGAGTTAAAAAATCAGTTGCACTCAAACCTTCGTTATCTGTAACAGTAACTGTTAAATTGTACTCACCTGCACTAAAATCTGTTTTAGGAAAGGTGATAATATTTCCATCTTCTTTCCAAACAATATTTTCTTCAGAAATATAACCATCTATATCATTGTATGCAAGAGTTGGGGAAAAGCTATCTCCTTCAGTGATATTTATATTGTCCTCTGCACTAACTGTGGGAGCATCATTTATAGAGTTAACTATGATACTAACTGTAGCTTCATCTGAGTCTATAGTTGTGTCATTTGCTACAAAAGTAAAACTATCGTTCCCATTAAAATCTGCATCTGGAATATAAGTTAATCCATCAAGTGTACCTCTGATTGGAGCTTTAATAACTCTATAAGTTAAAGCATCACTATCTAAATCCATTCCTGAAAGCACAATAGTTTTGCTTCCATCTTCATCTAATGTGATTTTTTGTGAAGTTGCTATTGGGGCATTATTTACAGCGGTATTTTCGATAGGTGTATTTATATCTCTTTTACCCTTATCAACATCTTCGCTACTCTCATCAACTATAGTACCACACCCTGCAAAAAGCATCGCCACTAAACTAAGCGATAAAGCCATTTTTTTCTTTTGTATCATTAATTTCCCTTATAGTTTATTTTAAGTTATAAGAGACATCGGATAATAAGAAAAATTGTTTATTGAAAGTTAGTATAAATAGATATTTTTAGATATTTTGTTACTTTATGTATCTTTTTTAAAAATAAGTAAATTTTTATCTGCTTGGTCTGAGAAAAGTGCTACTTTTTTACTGCTTATGAATGTTAAGTTTGATAGAGAGATTATCTCACTAATCTCATAATAGTATTGCAAAATCTCCGCACTCTCTTTTGCATAGAGCTTATCTTGTTTTTCAAAAAGTGTTATACAAGTTACTAAAACATTATCATTAAAATCTGCCTCAATTGATAAAAATTGCTCATCTGTATCAACGCTCATGCATCCTGCTGTAATCTCTTCGAAACCAAAAAGTGTATTTATATCACAGATAAAAATACCATCATCATTAAGAACTCTCTCCACATTTACCAAAAATTTTTCAAGCTGGCTAAAATCAAGATAATTCAACACATCTGAAACTGCTAAAACAACATCAAACTTTTCATCAACTGCACCTATACCTTTGCAAGTTACATCTAAGCCTTTTGCTTTTGCAATTCCCACCATATGAGAACTTAAATCAATACCTTTGGCAAAATACCCTGGCTGAAGATATGAGAGAAGTGTTCCATTTCCACATCCAACATCTAAAATAGTTTTTACATCATAGTTTAAAAGCTCTCTTAGATAGAGTTTATAGAGTTTTTCATACTCATTATAAAAACCTATAAGAGGTTCAATTTTTGAGTACAAATCAAGATGTTTCATCGTTTATGAAAATAATCTAAAAAACATTTTAGACTCCTTTGTTTTTTTAAAAGTCTATAAAAAACCCATTTTCCTTAACTATCTTTGTAAGTTTAGCAAGATTGTCTTTTGAGACGACAATTCTATGTCCTTCTGCTTTTATGATAATCTCTTGTAATTTTTTATTTGTCATAAATAGCTCTAGTAATTTTTTGTTGTTGTGAAGCTTGATGGTGATTAGTTTTAACTCTCTTTTTAGAAGGTTAGATGATTTTTTGATATCTTCAAAAAAATCTACAAAGATTTTTGGAGGATTTTTTTCGATATTTTTATAAAAGCCATCTATCTTAAACTCTAAAGCTTTATATGTTTTGCAATCTTTAAAGATTTTGCTATAACTTAATATATATCTATTTGTATCATACTTCTCTGTATATGGGTCTAGTTTTGCAATCATGAGTGCATCTTCATTTTGCAGTGTGATTATCGGTTTGTATTCATCAAATTTGACCTCTCTTTTTTGTACTTTTAACTCTTTTTTTGTGTAAGTTTTACTAAAATCAAATATATATTTACCAAGGCTAGTTAGTTTAATCTCCTCTAAACCATCCCACACACTTAAGTATGGTTTCCCTACCGCTGTAACTGCATAAAGAGAAACAGGCTCGCTATACTTTATCTCCACTAATCCTAAAGATGCTAGATAAAAAAATGAAGCTTTTAATATAGGTTCAAAAAATATAATCTCATAATTTGCATTTGCATAAAGAGTATCTGTTACAACATCTTGGTCAAATGTGAGTATTTCACAATCCATATAGTAATCATAAGTTTTATATCTGCTTTCAAAATCAAATCTATAATCTCTATATTTACAATAAGATAAGATATTGTCAAACTCTATAAACTCATCTTTTGGCATCTCATTTATAATCTTTTTTAACAAATCAAAAAGCTCTATCTCTTTTGTATAATAGTCATCAAATCTAACTTTTTTAAGATGCGAAGCGAAAATTCTTGATATGAAAAATGAAAGCCTATCTTCAAACTTTAACTTCACAAACTCTTTTAAGCTCAAAAGCTCATCTTCTTTAAAACCCTTGGTAAAGTAGTAATTATAAAAACTTCTAGTTAACATGTCAGTTGCTAAAATATCCATCTTTTTTTGGCTAAAAAACTCTCTTATAGAGGTGGAGGATTTTAAAATATTTAGAGTTTTATTTAGTGGCTTATCACCTGTTTTTCCAATCTCTACCAAGTTGCTTTTTAACATGCCAGATATGACATTGATAAACTCTAAAATCTCAGACTCATTGTTATAATTGTACTCACTCTCAATTTGATTAGGTGAAGGTGAGAGATAATAATCTTTTGGAAGTGCCATAAATATTTTTAAGATAGATTTTATATCATCATTTATATATAAAATTTCACTACTATCACCATATCCAAAGTTACACCCTTGAGTAATTAAAACTAGCTCATCATCTAAGTTTTGTTCATTCCAACCATATCTAGCTGTTTCAATTGGTCTAAATTCTAATTTAAATTTCTCTGTAATTTCATAAGCTAAAATACGATTTTTTTCCCATACTAATCGCTCATACAAATATTTTGATATAGGAGTTTGAGTAAGCTTTTTGTAAACTCTTGTACGAAGATCTTCACTCTTTAATAGCTTTATAAATAGATCACTAATGGTATATTTTGCTATTTGATTTCGGCTCTTTTTAGATTTTAATTTTTCGGGAATTGCCATCATCTCATCTAGTGTTAAAATATCATATATAAAGTTTAAAAGCTCAAGTAGTTGATTTTTAGTAGGCTCTATTAAGATTTTTTCTAACTCTCTTTTGTCTAATTTCAAAAACTCCATCATCTACCCTAATATATAATTTAAATCCGAACTAGTAAGCTGTTTTAGCCCACCTTCATCACCACTTATAATCATATCAGTCAAATCCTGTTTTTGGTTTTGAAGCTCCAATATCTTCTCTTCAATACTATCTTTTGTGATCATTCTATAACTAAAAACTCTGTTTTTTTGTCCAATTCTATGTGTCCTATCAATCGCCTGATTTTCAGCCGCCTTGTTCCACCATGGATCAAATATAAAAACATAATCAGCAGAAGTTAGATTTAATCCAACTCCTCCAACTTTGAGTGTCATCAAAAATAGTGAATATTTTTTATCATTTTGAAACTTATCAACAAGGCTCTGTCTATCTCTTGTACTTCCTGTCATCAAAAGATACTCATATCCCTCACTTGTAGCTCTATTTGCTATGAGATCAAGTGAGCCTAAAAAGTTTGCAAATATCAACACTTTGTGATTATTGGCTATGATATCGCCTAGCATCTCAAAAAGGGTTTCAATTTTTGAAGAAGCTATGGTATTGTCACTTTTAAGCTCAGGTGCTGAGGCTATCTGTCTAAGATCATTAAAGGCTTGAAAAATTGCAAATTTTGATTTTTCTATGCCACTTGTTGCTATCTGGTCATTTAAGATAGTTTTATAATATGCTCTTTTTTTCTCATAAAACTTCTTATGCTCTTCGTCCATATCAACATAAACAACTTGCTCTTGTTTTGGAGGCAAATCACTCAATACATCCATTTTCAATCGTCTTAATAAAAATGGTGAAATTTTTGCCTTCAACACTTTTGCCGTATTTTCATCTGCCCCTGCTTGGATAGGAACTACAAAATCTTTTTTAAATGCACTTATAGTTGAGAACATTCCATTGTTTATAAACCTAAAAAGTGAGTAGAGTTCAAAAAGAGAGTTCTCTATCGGTGTACCACTAAGGGCAAATTTATGTTTAGCTTCAAGTAACATAACCGCTTTTGATATTTTTGAGTCACTATTTTTAATATTTTGTGACTCATCTAGGATTATGGTGTCAAATTTATACTCTTTTAGTTTCTCTATATCATTTCTAGTTATGGCATAAGTTGTCAAAATTAAATTGTGAGTTTTAAACATTTTTGTATCTCTATCTTGCCCATAATAGAGATAATATGATAGATTTGGATTAAATTTGTCTATCTCATTTTGCCAATTTGTAAGTAGACTTTTTGGCATGACAATTAGTGAAGGAGTTTTTGTTTTTGGATAGATATATGAGAGTAAAGAGATAGCTTGAATAGTTTTTCCAAGTCCCATATCATCCGCCAAACAGCCACCAAAATCGTTGTCATATAGATACTTTAGCCATTTTACTCCATATTTTTGATAATCTCTTAATACTATGCCCTCTAGTTTTGGAAGTCTTGCTTTTGATGATTTTAGTGAATTAAATCCATTGTAAAACTCTCTACTATCGCTAAAAGCTTTTTGGTTTTTTTGCGATATAAGCTCTTCAATCTCTGGTAAATCAAAAAAAGATACCTTAATTTTTTTGCCATCTTTTTTAAAAATCCGCTCCAATTTTGAGATATATGATTTCTCTACTATCGATTTTTCACCACTCTTTAACGGAATATAGGAGTGTTTTTTATACAGAGATATCATATCAAATATATTAAACTTCTCTTCGCCAATGCTAACAGTAACTTCATCATTTCCTAAAAAATCAACTTTATCTTTAAAAGAGACATTTAAAGTCGGTTTGAGTGTTGAGTATTTGTATGCTTTTAGTTTATCACTTCCAAAAAGTTCGGCTTTGCTTATGATGGTTTGTAGATTTTTAAATATAAACTCACTTGAAAGCTCTTCATCTATGACAAAAAGCCCATCTTCTTCACTAAAATTAGCTTTTTTAGCTCTCTTTAGTGATGTTAAACTCTTAAAAATAAAACTATAAATTTCAAAAACTTCACTAAAATCACACTCATAAACTTTGATAGTATGAGATAAATCATTTACAAGTACAATTTTAGTGATATTAAAATCATTAAAAAAAGCAGGATGAAGCTTACCAATGGTAGCAGAGAGCCTTAAAACCAGCTCATTGTCAACTGTCACTTTTTCAAATATAACAGCAGGTCTTATAAGCTTTTTCTCTTTTTCAAAACTAAGCTCATACTCTTCATATTTGATATTTATATTTTCAAAATGAGTAACAAATATAGTCAAAAACTCCTCTAGCTTATCTGCATCTATAACTGTATCAAAACTCTCTAATTGATTAAAGTTTTCTCCTATACTTTTGATTTGTTTGATTGTGTTTTTATCTAGTACATAACTAGGAGTCAAAAATTTAAAATTTTCACTACCAATTATGAAAGGATGACAAAGAAGCTTGCCATCTTTACTCTTTAAAACCTTTAAATCAATCTCAAATATACCCTCTTCAAATACAATTTGTTTATCATCTTTTGTAAAAAACTTATCACTAACTCTCAAAAGCTCCAAAAGCCTTAAGTGTTTATGAAGATAGACACAAGAGCTCTCTTCTTCCCAACTTATCTGAAAAAAATCATCTTGTTGGCTTTTTTGAATAAGCTGTAAAATCTCTCTATCAAGCCCATTATAAACTCTAAAATCGATACTATTTATAGGTTTTAACTTTTTATCGCAAACTTCAACAAAAGAGCCATTTTTATCAAAATCAAGTATATACTTTATACTGTTATTCTCTTTTGCTCTTGTTAAAAAACTATTTTGTTGTTTGAAAATTTCTAACATTATTCCCTCTATAATTTAGAATAATATTATCTAAGTTGGTATGAAGTTTCTCTTTAGTTTAAAGATTAGAGATATATCCTAAAAACTATCCCTAATCGCCTCTTTATCCAGTTCTCCACTTTTCAACTTTTCAAGATACAGATCAAGTTCTCTTTTCACATCTCCACTAAGTATATAAAGCCCCAAGATATTAGGTAGAGCCATCCCTAGCAACAACATAAAACTAAAATCAACCATGATAGAGGTATTAACAACAGATCCAATCACAATAAAAATTAAAAACAAAACTTTAAAAACAATAGAGTATTTAGATCCAAAAAGATAAACCCAAGCTCTCTCACCATAATATGACCAAGAGATCATCGTGCTAAATGCAAACAAAACTATAGATATAGTTAAGATAATCGGAAACCAACTTATGACAGTTCCATAAGCTGCGGCCGTTAAAGCTGCTCCTTGTCCGCTATCTATGAGTTCTTTGTAGCCGTTTGCAGGGTCATAAACACCTGTTATGATGATTACAAGTGCAGTCATGGTACAGACCACAATTGTATCTATAAAAGGCTCATACAAAGAGACCATTCCTTGTCTTACGGGGTATTTTACACGAGCAGGAGCATGGGCTATACCAGCTGAGCCAAGACCCGCTTCACTAGAAAATACTGCTCTTTGAAAACCTTGAACGATAACACCTATCATACCTCCTGCAACTGCTGTTGGGGCAAAAGCTTCGCTAAAAATTAAAGAAAATGCAGCTGGAATTTGTGTGAAGTTTGTTAAGAGTATCCAAAGTGAAGCACTCACATATATAAGAACCATCGAAGGGACAATTTTTACAGTAGTGTGGGCAATTCTTTTTATACCACCTATGATAACCGCACCAGTAATCAATGCAAGTGTTATACCAAAAACTATAGGATACTGCTCTAAAAATGGCACCTCTTGCTGAACAACTCCAAGTGCTTGAGATACTTGAAAAGTATTTCCTCCACCAATTGCACCACCTATCATAAATATCGCAAAGATGATTGCCAATACTTTTCCAAAACCAGCCATCCCTTTTTCAGCAAGTCCACGAGATAGATACTCCATACCACCACCCATGATAGAACCATCTTTTAAAAATTCTCTATGTTTAACAGATAATGTAACTTCGGTAAATTTTAAGGTCATTCCTAAAAATCCAGCTATAATCATCCAAAATGTAGCCCCAGCACCTCCGATTGAGATAGCTATGGCAACACCTGCGATATTTCCAAGTCCAACTGTTGCTGAGAGTGCGGTTGTTAGTGACTCAAATGGCGTGATTTGACCTTTATCATCTTTGGTTTTGTACTTTCCTGTTACTATTTGAAAAGAGTGTTTTAGCATTCTTAAGTTTACAAAGCCCATTTTTAGTGTTAAAAAAATTCCACCAACAATCAGCCAAGCCACAAGAAAAGGTATAGTTGTATCTTCAACTTGTCCAAATAAAATATCAAAAAAAAGTATATCTGATAAAAATCCATTTATTGCATTAAAAATATCATTCACAGCGTCGTCTCTCCTATTTTTTTACGGTACATATAAAGTATAAAAGCAAAAATCATCATCAAGATTGAGAACTCTTGTCCTTTTGTCATCCAACCAAAGTAGACATATCCTATCTGTATATCTGGCTCTCTAAAAAACTCCGCTACAAATCTTGCAATAGCATATAATAACATATAAAGTGCAATTAACTCTCCATTAAAACTTTTTTGTTTTCTATATAAATATAAGATAGTAAAAACAACAACCCCTTCCAAAAATGCTTCATAAAGTTGAGAAGGATGCCTTAATACTCCATCTACATAAATTCCCCAAGGAAGGTTAGTCTCTCTTCCAATAAGCTCTTGATTTAAAAAGTTTCCAACTCTGCCAAAAGTATACCCTAAGGCAATTGCGATAGAGACAACATCAAGCATATACCATTGGTTAATCTTATGCACAAATGAAAACAGAGTAGATGCCAAAAAAAATCCAAGCAAAGCCCCATGGTAGCTAAATCCAGCAATTCCCACAAACTCTCCTTGCTCATCAAATGGATTAAACATTTGCCAAGGCTCTAAAAGATAATCAGACAAATAAGGGTCATAAAATAAAACATACCCTAGTTTTGCTCCTAAAATCACGCCTATTTCAACCCAAATTATATAGCTATCAAGTAAAGGTTTTGGTATGGGGAGTTTGTCTTTTCTTACAATGTAATATGCAAAAAGAGTAGCTGTAAGTAAAGCTGTAACATACATAATGCCGTACCAGCGAACCTGAATACTAAAAAATTCAAATGCTACTGGATTGAAGTTTGCATATATGTTGTTCCAAAACGATACTATCTTTTTGCCTTTTTAAAGTCCAAATTTTAGGTATCTTTTTTGGGAACTGTGTACATATTTATATATCGTCCTTCAAATTTAGGCTCATGCTCTTTTATAGCAACATCCTCAACCATTGGCCAGACACGATTTAGCACATCTTTTCCAGCTTGTGGGTTTGACATCTCTCTACCTCTTAAAAATACTCTAAATTTTACATGTTTTCCAGACTCTAAAAATTCTCTTGCATGTTTTATCTTGTAGCTTATGTCATTGTCGGCGATTTTTACAGACAGCTTTATCTCTTTGACTTCTATCTTTTTTTGGTTTTTCTTTGCCTCTTTTTTCTTCTTCTCTTGTTGATATTTGAATTTACCATAATCCATAATCTTACAAACAGGAGGTTTTGCATCTGCTGCTATTAACACCAAATCCATACCTTTATCTCTTGCAATTTCAAGTGCATCTCTTGAGGAAATTATACCATGTTGTTCTCCATCATCGCTCATACAGCGAACTTCTGGAAATCTTATATCTTCATTTAGTCTTGTTTCGTCTCTTTTGCCTTTGCCTCTATTCAAAAGTGTACCTCATCCATTTTCTCCTTTATTATGTTATAAAATTCAGCTTTTGTTAAATTATACTGTTTTCTTTCTCTTCTATCCCTTAAAGCAACGGTTTTATTATCAATCTCTTCATCTCCTACTACTAAAATCATAGGAGGCTTTTGTTTTTCTGCTACTCTAATTCGTTTACTTAAACTCTCATTTTTACTTGAAATCTCACAATCAATCTCCATCTCCATAAGCTCATTTGCAATCTCTTTAGCATAATCCAAATGAGTCTCGGCAACAGGAATAACAATAATCTGAGTAGGAGCTATAAAAAATGGAAACTCTCCACCAACATGCTCAATCAAAATTCCGATAAATCTCTCAAAAGAGCCAAGAATTGCACGATGTATCATCACAGGCTGGGATTTTTCATTGTTTTCATTATTGTATGTTAGTCCAAATCTCTCTGGTAGATTAAAATCAATTTGGATTGTTCCGCATTGCCATTTTCTTTTTAGTGCATCTGTGATTTTGATATCAATCTTTGGACCATAAAATGCTCCACCACCTTCATCAATTTCATAAGAGATGCCATTTTCATCAAGTGCATCTTTTAAGCCATCTGTAGCAACTTCCCAAACTTTTTCATCACCAATTGCTTTATCTGGTCTAGTTGAGATTTCAAGAGCATACGAAAAACCAAAACTTTTCATAATATCATCAACAAAGCCCAAAACTTCTATAACATTATCTTTAATCTGCGAAGGCATACAAAATATATGTGCATCATCTTGAGTAAATTCACGAACTCTAAACAACCCATGCATAACACCACTTTTTTCATGCCGATGAACCACACCATATTCAAAAAACTTAAGTGGCAAGTCACGATAACTTCTAAGAGAGTTTTGATAAACCTTGATATGCCCCAAACAGTTCATAGGTTTAATCCCATACTCAACATCATCAATAGTAGTAAAGTACATATTTTCACCATAGTTTTGATAGTGCCCACTAACTTTCCAAGCATCTGATTTTAAAATCTCAGGAGCACGAACAGGTTGATAACCTCTTTTCCTATGAGCTTTAAAAAGAAGATTTTCTAGTTTACTTCTAAGTCTTGCACCATTTGGAAGCCATATAGGAAGTCCCGCTCCAATCTCATCATCAAAAGTAAAAAGATCTAACTCTCTACCTAATTTTCTATGGTCTCTTTTTTTTGCCTCTTCAATTATCGCAAGATGCTCTTTCAAACTCTCTTTATCAGCAAATGCAGTACCATAAACTCGTGTAAGCATCTCTCTTTTTTCATCTCCACCAAGATATGCACCTGCTACACGAGTTAGTTTAAAGTTGTGTAGCAGTTTAGTGTTTGGCACATGAGGACCCCGACACAAATCTTCAAACTCACCTTGTTTATAGATAGTTATATTTTCATCTTCAATTCTTTTTAGCACCTCTTGCTTCAAATCATCATCTGCAAATTTTTCCAATACATCAGTTTTACTTATACTATATTTTTCAATTGGAAGTTTCTTCTTGATAAGAGATTTCATCTGTTTTTCGATAGCTTTTAAGTCTGTATCGTTTATCTTCTCTTTGGTTCTAAAATCATAATAAAACCCATCTTCAATCACCGGTCCTACAAAAAACTTTGCATCTGGATATAATATCTTTATAGCTTGTGCCATCAAATGTGCGGTTGAATGGCGAATAATTTCTAAAGCCTCACTTGAGTTATCGTACAGTATATTTTCACCAGTTAAATTTTCTATATCAGCACTTTGAATATCAAAAATCTCACCATCTTTTTTTATGCCTATTAGTATTTCGTCCACATAAACCTCACTGTTTTTAAAATAGTCGCTATTTTATCTAAATAATTATGTTATTGAGATTAAATCTAAAGAAAGCAAAAGTATAGATTTTATAAATGCTACGGGCGAGAGAATATGAACCAAACTATCTAACATTTCTTATAATTCTTTTGAATGTATAATAGACTTCTCCTAAAACAAACTTCAATCACCACAAACAACCGTTTTTATAGGTTCTGAATCAATATTAACAATAGCACAAATAAGGTTCATCCTCAAACCAAATCTTTTTCGCCTATTTCGATAAGGATATTTAACGATTTTAAATACTTTAATTATTCGTTTAGCTGATAGTTTACGATTCTCTTTTTTATCATCTTTACTCAAAGGATTCTTTTTAGTTTTTTTATTTGGTATCTTAGAATTTGGGCAGATTTTATCTATACCTACATAACCTAAATCAGCAAGAACTTGACTCAATATTATTTTTCTAGTTGCTTTACTTTTTTTGAAAAGATTAAAGTCATGTGTTCTTCCTTTATCTATAGTTA
>JAMOMC010000070.1 GCA_027068765.1 Campylobacterales bacterium | reverse complement strand
GAGCTATCACGCAATATCTATGAAAGAGGAGTTGACAATAGTGGTTTTGCACGAATTCGCTCAAAAGGAGATGAGGCACTTTTTGGTGGATATACTACCTCAGCTATGAAAGAGAAATTATCAGTATCATCTAACCGCCCTTTAGCAGACTTTTTACCCACTGTAACTATAACAGCAAAAAATCTAGCAGCAGAAATAACAAATCATAATGTCAAAAAAGATAATCTTTACGGAGAAAAACATATCACTAAAGAGCATATACAAAACAATACAAGTATTAGAAGTTTGTTAGCAAATAGAGGGATAAAACCTGAAGAACTTCCAGTAGCTGAGGATTTGAAAAAGTTAGAGAGAAAAGTAAAATCTGATGAAAAAAAACTTATTAGAAAAAGTGCATTACCAAAAGATAGAGATAAAAGTATTAAAAAATAAGGTGCAAATAATATGATAACAGGAACTCTCATAAACTACTATTTCCATTGTGAAACCCAGTGTTGGTTACATGCTAACCGCATAAACCTAGAAGACAACTCCGAAGATGTACGAATCGGCAAAGTTCTACATGAGATAAACGAAGAGAAAAACAAAAACACAGAGATAGCTATAGATAATGTCAAGATAGACAAGCTCACAAAAGAGTATCTTATAGAGGTTAAAAAGAGCGATAGTGATATAGAAGCTGTAAAATGGCAAGTGCTTTTATATCTGTATAAGTTAAAACAAAAAGGTGTACTAAAAAAAGGCAAGATAGAGTTTTTAGAGAAAAATAAGCAGAAGAAAAAGATACATTATGTAGAGCTAGATGAAGTACACGAAAAAGAGCTTTTAAATGTGCTTGAAAAGATTGCTAACTTGATAGATTTAAAAAAACCACCGTCTGCTGTTTTGGAAAAGAAGTGTAAAAAATGTGCTTATTTTGAGTATTGCTTTATATAAACTTGACACAAAAAATGTAATTGTATATAATACACATATACAAGAAAGGTTGAAATGGATTTTGACTGTTTAGAGCTAGATACTATTATCGGATTTGATTGGGATGAAGGTAATTTATATAAAAATGAGAAAAAACATGGTATTAAATGGCAAGAGGTAGAGGAGATGTTTTTCAATGAGCCATTATTGTTGCTTGAAGATGCTAAACATTCAGCCTATGAACAGCGATGTGTTGTATATGGTAAGAGTAACAAAGGAAAAAAGATAACCATTATTTTTACAAAAAGAAAAAATAAGATTAGAATTATCAGTGCAAGAGCTATGAGTAAAAAAGAGAGGAGTTATTATGAAAAAGTTTAAAGAGATTCCGAAATTTAAAAATGAACAAGAAGAGAGAGAGTTTTGGGAAATACACGATACAACAGATTATTTTGATATCTCTAAAGCTAAAAAGGTTTATTTCCCAAACCTCAAAAAAAGTACCAAAACTATCTCTTTGAGACTTCCTGCAGATATGCTAGAGCATCTAAAAGTCAAAGCAAATGCGATGGATGTACCATACCAGTCGCTTATAAAGATAATACTTCAAAAAGAGTTATTGGTTGAGAGATAAATGGCAAAAGAACATACTAGATATATCTTCTCCATGGGAGAATTAAAGAGAAAAGATAACTCTATAGCTTTTAAAAATGAAAAAGGAAATATCTATCTACCCATAGAAGATACCAGAGAGATTTACTGCATGAATGAAGTGAGTCTAAACACAAAATTTTTAGATTTTATCTCCAAAGCTGGAATCACTTTACACTTTTTTAACTACCACGGAAACTATAGTGGATCATACTATCCAAAAGAAGCCCTCATAAGCGGAGACTTGACGATAAAACAAAGTTTCGCTTATATAGAAAATAGACTCATCATAGCCAAAGCAATAGTCCAAGGTATAGCAAACAATATCCATGAGCTTTTATATCACTACTATCGACATGGGAAAAAAGAGTTAAAACCTCTGCTTGATTGGCTTAAAACTGATGTGCGAGAATTTTTAGAAAAAGATGTACATATCAAACAGATACTTTTTATAGAAGGTCAGATATGGAGTAGGTTTTATGACAGTTTCAAATACTTTTTACCAGAAGACTTTATCTTAAACAAAAGAGTTAAAAGACCACCTGACAATCCTATGAATGCTCTTATATCATTTGGCAATACTCTACTTTATACTAAAACTATCTCCGCCATCTATAGAACTCACCTCAACCAATCCATAAGCTTTTTACATAGCCCAAGAGAGGGAAGGTTTAGTTTGAGTCTTGATTTGTGTGAAGTTTTTAAACCTATTGTAGTGTTTAAGACGATATTTGAAACTGTAAACAATAAAAAACTACAAGTCTCAAAACACTTTGACAAAAATGTAA
>JAMOMC010000069.1 GCA_027068765.1 Campylobacterales bacterium | reverse complement strand
CTTTTGGATTTGGTTCGTGATAAAATTATGATAAAACATTACAGTTATTCTACAGAGAAAAACTATATTTTTTGGATAAAAAGATATATTATTTTTCACAATAAAAAGCATCCTGTAGAGATGGGTAAAGTTGAAATCGAACAGTTTTTGACCTATCTTGCAGTTACTAAAAAAGTTTCGCCTACTACTCAAAATCAAGCTTTTTCGGCTATTTTATTTCTTTACAAAAAAGTACTTGATATCGATATGAGTGATGAAAATATTCAAGCACTTCGAGCCAAAGAGAGAAAGCACATACCAGTAGTTTTGACAAAGCAGGAGGTTATGAAGGTGTTTGAAAATTTAGATGGAATTTATCAACTTATAGTAATGCTTATGTATGGTTGTGGGCTTCGAATGAATGAGGCTTTGAGTTTACGGATAAAAGATATTGATTTTGGGTTTGATAAAGTCTATATTTGGGATAGTAAGTCTTTAAAAGATAGAACTATACCACTTCCAATAAAACTTAAAAAAAGACTTCAAGTTCAGATAGAATTGGTAGAAAACATTCATCAAAAAGATTTAAAAGATGGTTTTGGTAGTGTTTATATGCCCTATGCATTAGAGCGTAAATTTCCTTCTTCTGCCAAAGATATAAAGTGGCAGTTTCTTTTTCCGATGAAACATGTCTCTGTTGATCCTCGTACAAATATACAACGACGGCATCATATTCTCTCTGCAACTCTTGGCAGAAATATAAAACAAGCATCTCAAAAAGCCAAACTTCACAAAAGAGTTACATCTCATACTTTTCGCCACTCTTATGCAACACATCTTTTACAAAATGGAATAGACCTTAGAAGTATCCAAGAGTTATTGGGGCATAAAAGT
Source organism: Campylobacterales bacterium (assembly GCA_027068765.1). Taxonomy (GTDB): domain Bacteria; phylum Campylobacterota; class Campylobacteria; order Campylobacterales; family QNZT01; genus SZUA-1433. The sequence goes on along the minus strand of JAMOMC010000069.1, from coordinate 1,485 downwards.
GTAGAAACGACGATGATTTATACTCATGTTGTGACTGAAATGAACAAGTCGAAGATTGTTAGTCCATTGGATATGTGAGGCGATATCAAGTGAAATTTTTGATATAATCTCAAAACTTTATAAATTAATTAGGATAAACAATTTGAGTTAAAATTTAATCTCTTGTACTCTACCCAATGTTCTTAAAAAATAGTGTTTGTAAAGTTTATTTTCTTGTAAGTTTCAACGGTTGCTAAAAGAGGATAAGTAAGAATATGGAGAGAAATATATTCAAATACTTGATTATATTTTGCCTATTCCTACTTTTTTTAAAAAAGTAGGAATAAAAATGATATAATTTGTCAAGGGGTTGTCGGATGCTAACAAAAAATGATATTTTACATAAACTGAATATTTTGAAAAAAAGTTATCAAAATGAAGGTATAGAGATATATGCACTTTTTGGTAGCTATGCAAAAGATACTTTTGATGAGTTTAGTGATATTGACATAGCTTACAAGATAAATTATCAGGAGTTTTCTAAAAAATACAAAGATGGTTTTAGTAAACTTTTAAGACTTCAAAATATAAAAGAAGAGTTAGAAAAAACCTTTGGTAAAAAAGTTGATTTTGTACTTTTTAAAGAGAGTTTTGAAGAGAGTGTTTATGTCTAAAGCAAAACAAAGATTGGAAAATATTTTAAATTCTATCGAAGATATAGAGTTTATAACAAACAATCCTGATATTAAAATAACCAAAGCTATAAAAGACAGACTTGTAAAACCTGCTGTAAGGATGAATTTAGTAAAAATTGCCGAACAATTTATCAAGCTTAAACGTGATAATGAGTTTGAGATACTTCAAAACTTTTCAAGTTTGGATTTAAAAGGAATAAATGCTGTAAGAAATTATATAACTCATGACTATGATAGCACGGATGATCACATTATAGAAGATGTCATAAGATATAATCTTCCAAAATTTAAAGAGATAATTATAAAGATATTGCAAACAACTTGATTTTATAACTATCTATCAGTTGGTTTAGGCAGTTGTTCAGGTCAACCTTTGGTTGTTCCATAAATTAATAAGATTCCTACAGCTGTTCCAACTGGAAATCCAAAGAGCATTAAAATACCTAAAATTATTGTTGTAATTCTTGTCCATTTTTTTTGGTTTAATAAACCTTTTGAAGTAAAGTGCAATAATATTGCAAAAAGCTAGATATATAAGGCGATTTTAGGTAAAAATTTTTGATAATTGAAAATAATTAGAACATTTTCGATATAATCTCAAAATTTTATAAACTAATTAGGATAAACAAATTGAGAAGTAATTACTGTGGAAAACTTAGTGAGAGTGATATTGGCAAAGAGGTAACTCTTTGTGGTTGGGCAAATAGTTATAGAGATCACGGTGGGGTTATTTTTGTTGATCTTCGAGATAACTCTGGTTTGGTTCAGTTGGTGTGTGATCCAGCTGATAGCAAAGATGCTCACAAAAATG
>JAMOMC010000068.1 GCA_027068765.1 Campylobacterales bacterium | reverse complement strand
CAACTTAAAACCAATCTACTATCATTAATTTATCAACTCTTTCAAACTCTTTTATATTATGAGTGACTAAAGTTAAATTGTTAGCTTTTGCATAACCAGCTATTAATATATCCATTGGACCTATTGGCGTTCCTTTCATCTCTAGAGTAGCTCTAATTGATGCCGATTCTTTAGCTTCTCTTGTACTAAAATCTATAATTTGAATTTGCTCTAATAATAAATTCAATTGTTTTTTTCTTTTATTGGGATTATTAGACTTTGCAATTCCAACTTCTAGCTCATACAGAACAATTGATGGGATAAAAATCTCTTTTGGAGAGTGCAAAAATAGATTTTTAGAAATTTGACCCAAGCCTTTAAAAAAGTAAATAACAGTGTTTGTATCCAATAAATACATTCAGAACTCTTCTCTCTTTGCATCATTTACATTGCATTTTCTAATTTCCTCAATTGTGGGGAAATCACTCCAACTTCCAGCTAAATTTTTAATCTTTGGATTCCAATTGTCATCGATGTTTTTTTCTATAATGGTTGATATATATTTACTAATGGAAGTATCCAAAGAGGAGGCTATCTCTTTGACTTTGGATTCTAAATCATTGTTAATATAAATAGTTATTTGAGCCATAATCATCCTTTATTTATAAAATATATGTGTAATTATAAGTGTTTTTAGATTAAAATCTTATTATTTTCTTTTTTTAAAAAAGTAATAGGGCGACAATAGAAATTTTAAGGTTCTAGTAATGTTTTTTCATCATGACAAAATTTATGTTTTTTTCTTTGAGGGGTTTAGAAGTTCTGTAGGATAACGGTAGTCTTGAAAAATATGCCGTCTTTCTCTGGTTTGGTTTGATAACTATTTAAGCTATTTTCTCAAAAAAAGCTCTAAATGTTGTTTGGATAGGCATATTTTTTCCAAGTTTCAATTCCAAAGAGTATTTTTATAAAGCTACAACAACCTTACTTTTTTGATATAAAAGTTTAGGGTCTAAATCAAGCTGATTGTCCCATTCGATACTGTCAAAAGAAACCCTTACAGTTTTAAAAAGTTTTTCATCTTTAAGTTCTTGAAATTTGCCTATTTCCAAATATGGATTAACATCAAATATTTTTTCTTCATTGTTTTCAAATTTCAACAAGAGTTGATAATTTTCAAGTGGTTTTACATCTACAAT
>JAMOMC010000067.1 GCA_027068765.1 Campylobacterales bacterium | reverse complement strand
AAAATCTAGTCATGCAAAGTTATTTACTTGGAGGATTATTTCCTCTACCGCTACCAGAAGGATTTCCTGTTGTGCTTGGACCATTAGGGGGTGTTCCGTCTTTTCCCATATAAAGCTCCTTTGTTAAATTTGCAACTAAATAAATTAGTTGTATCTTCTACCATCTGTAATGACACAGGGTATAACTATTTATTAACATACATTCAAAATATACACTTTTTCAAGAAATAATATTTTAACTTTAAATATGATAAAACTATTTGTTGTTTTTGTCAGAAATCTATCAATTAACATACACTTTGTATGCTAATTGGCAAATATGGGCAATAACAAACTACTTTTAAGAGGTTTATTGTGCAAAAAAAAGAGGTTATTGGATTAAATATTTTATACTTTTTTATGATAAAAAGCATCCTATTGAGATGAGTAAAGTACAGATTAGAACAATTTTTGACCTATTTGGCAGTAGATAAAAAAGTCTCTCCTACAACACAAAATCAAGCTTTTTTAGCCATACTGTTGAAAATTGTACTACTTTAAAACTTATTCTCTTTTTAAAAATAATCTGCTATTTTCCACTTTTTTTTATGTGCGATAACTGCAAAAATACCAACAATTATAAATGTTATTGCAAAAATTGTTTCAACCATTTTTTAATCCTTTTAACTCTTTCTGTAAATCACCAAGCTTTAAGATATTTGAGAAAATACCATAGCTTGATATAGCAAATCCCAGAAAAAGTATTATTGTAAAAACTTTTCCATCAATCTTTAGAGCATAAAGCCAACTTCCACCAGAAATTGCCATAAATAAAAGTAATTTTATCTTATATATCTCAATCTCTTTGCCTATGATATCTATCACCTTCATATTGTACCACCTTTTACTTTGGTAATATTTTAACATTTATTGAAAAAATGCAATAAAAATATTTCAATATGAAATATTATAACTATTTTTAAATATTTTTCTATAAAATATATTCATGTATAAAAAAAGAAAAGAGCGACTTTATATCTGTGATATTATAGAAAACCCTCCTATAATATATCCTATGTATTATACGGTAAGTGATACTTTAAAAAACAATGAGATGCTAATTGAGAGTTTAAAAACTGTGCATTTAAGCGAGTTTCATAACCTTAAGATTCCTAGTGATGCAAAAGAGATATTTGAAGCTATAAGACTTGGTGCATTTCCTATCTATAAAGGGCAGTATGTTGTGGGAGAGTTTGGCGGGAGGTTGATGTATCTTGAGAGTTCTGGGTGGAAAAGTCTTCAAGTTACAAAAAGTGTTTTTGATTTAAATCAGTGGTTAGTTTAGGTAGTTTGATTTTTAAAACGGCTTTTGTTCCAACTCCTTCTTTACTATCTAAAAACAACTCTTCACCAAGAGCTTGCATGATTTGGCGAGAGAGTGGCAACCCTAACCCTGTTCCTTTGTGTTTAATTTGATTTGTATTTTGCAGTTGTACAAACTCATCAAATACCATCTCAAGTTCCTCTTTTTTGATTCCTATGCCTGTATCGATTATAGTGACTATCACAAAAGTTTGTTCTATCTCTACCAAGATATTAATGCCACCAGATTCTGTAAATTTTATAGCATTTGACAATAGATTGATGATAACTTGTTTTAGAAGTTTAGCATCACTTCGTATCGTAAGTGTTCTATTTTTATCTTCCAATCCTTTTATATAAAGCCCTTTTTTTTCAGCCATAGGCTCTACCAGCTCTTTGCATTCATAAAGTAGTGTGTATAGATTGATTTTTGAGTAATTTATCTCTATCTTGCCAGCTTCTATCTTGGCAATATCCAATATATCATTTATCATTCCAAGTAGATGAACGGCTGATCTTTCTATCTTTGAGACGGTGTCTAGCTGCTCATCATTTAGCTCTTCATACATCATTAGATATTGTGAAAAACCGATGATTGCATTTAGCGGTGTTCTTAGTTCATGAGACATATTTGATATAAATGATGTTTTAGCATCTGAAGCTGACTCTATCTTTGCAATAAGCTCAATTCTCTCTAACTGAAGAGCTATCATAGATGCAACTGAGTTAAAAAAATGACTCTCTAATTGATCATCAAATTGATTTTTTTCAACTACCAAATAGCCATAAAGTTTTTGTTTGTCATTTAATCTAATAGGTATATAGCTACTATTATCAATATATCTGTCAATATTTTTTTTAAACGATAATTCATATGGCAAGATATCCTTTAACCTATCTATAGATATATCTATACAAGATTTTTTGCTATCTATTTGTGTGATGCTATTAAACATCTCTGTAAGGTTGATAAATCTTTTCATTCTAGTTTTGCTCTCAAGGTCAAGCTCTTGCAAAGTGTTATTTGTTGTTTTTATGAGTTGATTAAATGCTTTGGCTAGTTGACTAGTCTCATCAAATGTTGTGCTTTTTACAAATATATCATATTTTTTTGTCTTTACGATTTCTTTTGCGGTGCTAGTTAATGCAGTGATAGGGTTTACAATCTCTTTTGTCAATCTCCTACTAACTATAACTATGATAGCAATACCAACTAGAAGCAGCAGACTCAAATAGAGCATAAAACGGTCAATAAAATCATAAATCTCTCTATCTGCAATAGTATATATTAGATTATAGTCTTCAAGTTCATTTTCGAGATTTATCTTAATCGTTGTTTTTTTGTTTGAGCTTTGTAAATTATTAGAGATTAAGCTATCTTGATTATTTTTTATCTCAAATCCTACTCTAGGTGAATGAATGATATATGTTCTCAAATTTTTTAATGGATATATAGCTACAAGCACTCCTAATGTTCGATCTTCAAAACTAGCTTTTAATTTAGAAAAAAAGATAAGATTTTTATCAATTATCTGAGTACCATTTGATTTTGTTTTATCAATATCTATAAAGTCTCTTTTTCTCAACTCATGTAGATGCGACGAAGCTACCACTTTGTTATCGATATCTAATGCAACTACTGTTATAGCTTCATCTTTTAAACCTCTACTTTTTTCTTTAAGTAATCTTGAGATACGACCATCGATATCTGAAGAGATCATATCATCAAATAGTTCTAGTTTTGATAAAAATTCTATCTCCTCTTTTAATTGGTGTAGACGATTTTGTATGAGAAGTTTTGACTGTTTAGCTTGTTGGTTATATGTATCTAATTTATGTGTCATCATAGTTTGACGACCAAGATAACTAAAATATAGTGTAATTAAAAGATAAGGCACTATACCGATAATTAAAAAAGCTATCAAAATTTTATGGTGTAAACTTGAAAGTATAGTACTAATGATTTTTTTCATCATTCATCTTTGAGTGCAGATTTTACACTATCTATCAGTAGTGGTAGTTTAAATGGTTTAGTGATAAGAGTTTTAGCTCCTAATTTTAGTGCTTTTTGATAAGTTTGTGTATCACTTAATGCTGTTATAGCGATTATAGGTAGTTTTTTATAAAGGCTCTGTTTTTTTATAGTTTCAATCGCTTTAAAACCGTCCATTATAGGCATCATAATATCCATTAAAATAAGATCTATATCATTAGACTCTAGCATCTTTAACGACTCTTTGCCATTTGTAGCCTCTAAGATAGAAAAGCCCTCTTTGATTAAAACTTTTTTAATAATATCTCTGTTAAAATTTTCATCATCTACAACAAGTATTTTTTTCACGGATTCTCTTTTGATATATATAGTATCTTTACATCTTTAGGTAATTTAGAGTAGGGAATATAAGCAACAGCACCATCAACTTTTCTCACAAATATGATAATACTCTCTACAGAAGATTGCACAAGTGGAGGTCGTTTTCCTTCATAATGTTTTTTCATCCAATATCGTTTAAGTTTTTGAGAAGAGAGATGAAGCATAGACTTTTCAAAATAGTTACGAAGAGGATCTCTTGCTGTATAGTTTATAGGAATAATCGGCATATCTTTTATAAAATGCATCCGTTTTAGATATATTTGTCTAATCTGTTCCTCTAAAAGATGGTTAATAGGAAAATTATGATTGCTTATTAGTGCAAATTTTTCATTTCCATAAAGAGAGATAGTAAAACAAAAAAGCAATAAAAATCTCATATAATTACCTAAAAAAGTATAGAAAAAGATAGCTTAATTTGGCTCTCATTTGTATATGATCGCAACTGATACTCTATTTTGTATGTCATGGGATAAATTGGTCTGTATGTATAGCCAATTACTCCTATATTTTCATGCCGTTTTACTCCTTCATCTATTTTATAACTCTCTAAGCGACCTATAATATCGTGTTTTGCTGCAAGATGGTAAACTCCTTGCATATAAAAAGCATATGGTACACTCCATCTTTCTCTATCTCTTCTTGCTCCATATTCTGCACTTATTTTGTAGGTTTCTCTTTCATAAAGCAAAGAGAGTAAAAAGTAGTAAAAATCTTTATTAGAAGTTGTACGAAAATAACCGATATTTGCTTTATATGATATCTCTTCACCAATATGCTCTATACCTATAATATTATGGCGATTTACTATGATATTGTTATAATTATCATCAAGATCATTATTGTGCTGTATTATAAGTGTATATGCATTTGCATTATTTAGATGATCTTCATAACTTATCTGAACACCTGTTGTATAACGAGGATACAATATATATGCAAGGTAAGGATTTGAAGCAGAGTCACGAAGTACACCAATAGGAGTAAGATTCCAGTATCCAACAGGAGTATTAAACTTACCTAATCGAACCTCTAATTTATCATCATAAGTGTAATTTAAATAGAGTCTTTCTATGTTTAGACGCATGTTGGTTTTTGTAGTATCTCTTTTGCCCCACTCTTTGACATAGCCATTTTTTACTTCAAGCTCCGAAAGGTAGGAGAATCGTTTATAATCGCCATAAGTGATAAATGCAATATCATCAATTCTAAAACGATTATAATTGTCATTTCTGATCAATTGGTCTAATGTAATATAACCACCTGCATAAACTGGAAGTTTGCCAATCTTAATACCACTTCCAATTGTATAATCTCCAGCTCTTAATAAACTAGCGACAAATAGTAAAATCAATAAACTGTGTTTCACACTATTTCTCCTGCTTGTAGTGTATCATACTAAAATATAATTATAAAAGTTAAAAATGAAGAATTGATGAAGATTTTAAAAAAAGCTCTATATTTATATAAATTCATCAAGCATTCATTTTTTTATGAGATAATATCTTTATTTTTTAAAGTAAGGGTTTTTTTATGTTTAGGCAACATTTTTTCATCTTCACACTCTTTACAGGTTTTATGTTTAGTGGCTGTAACTCTAGTGATACAACCAACGATAGTATTGATAATAACTTTACAGTTTTAGAAGGTACAGTTCCTGGTACTTTAATTGAAGCATTTTGTATTGATGGAAGCTACTACAAAGTAAACTCCGTACAAGATGGTAGTGCAAAACATCCATTTAGTCTTAAAATTCCTAAAAATTTAGATTGCCATTTAGTTATGAGTACAAATGAAGATAATCTTTCAACAAAAGTCATTACCCCAATTCGTATTAATACTAAACAAGATGCAGGTTCACTTTTTCATAGTGTAAGTGAAAAAGTTGGTTTAGGATATATCCCATTGGCATTAGATAGAAAAGATATAAATGATAGCACAGGAGATGGTGTTTCAGATGAGTTACTTGATGTTTTGGTGACTAGTGGAACTGTAGTAATTGTCTCTCTTGATATTGACCCTTTAGATAATAATGGAAATGGAATTATAAATATTTATGAAGATGATGATGACGATGGATTATATAATGATATAGATGATGATGACGATAATGATGGTATTAAAGATCGTGATGATGATGATTATAAAAATGATTCAGATGGTGATGGTGTAAAAGATGATGACGATGACGACGATGATAATGATGGTAAAAAAGATGATGATGACGACGATAAAGTTAAAGAGAGTGGAGATAAAGATAAAAAAAAGAATGACGATGATGACGATGATGACGACGATGA
>JAMOMC010000066.1 GCA_027068765.1 Campylobacterales bacterium | reverse complement strand
GATGACGATGATTAAAATTCAAAAAGAAAATATGCAATTATGAATATTTTATTAATAGAAGATGACAAACTTTTAGCTGATCAAATTGTCAAACTTTTAAAAAAAGAGAGATACGACTGCGATGTCTGCTACACAATCTCTGATGCAACTTTAGCATATGAAGAGAACAGTTATCAACTACTTTTAGTTGATTGGAATCTTCCTGATGGTAGTGGACTCTCCATGCTTCATAAGATTCGTAAAACTGGTGACAAGATAGCAGTTATCATGCTCTCAGGTCGTGAGAGTGTAGAGGAGAGAGTAGAAGCACTTGATGGTGGAGCAGATGACTATCTTTGTAAACCATATTCAAACATTGAGTTGCTTGCTCGTGTTCGTGCTCTGCTTCGTCGGGAAGGCTCACAAAAAACAAGCCAATTACAGATAGGTGATGTAAAGATTGACTTAAGTAAGAGAGAAGTATCAGTCAAAGGAGTTGAAATTGAGCTTACATATAAAGAGTTTGAGCTTCTTGAAGTTTTAGCACTTCATAAAAATCAAGTACTCTCTCGTTATCAATTAAGTGAGCTTTTAACAAAAGATTTTGACTCTATAAAGTCTAGCAATATCATAGATGCTCATGTAAAAAATATTCGTAAAAAGTTAAATCGTCCAGAGCTTATCTCTACAATTAGAGGTGTTGGATATAGTATCAAAGGGTAGATAAACTACCTTTTGATATTTTAAGAGTTAAGCAAATGTATCAGCAAACAGATTTCCAGACCATAAAAACATCTTTTTATAGTTTTTAGTTGATGGAGCACCAGCATCTTTACTTGCAACTACCATACTTTGAGTAGTTGGGTCATACTTATATACTGCCGTTAGCCATGAAGCTTGTGTGGCAGATGTTGGGCTGTAGCAAGCTGAGTTTGTTTTTGGCTGTGTGTATAAAGCCTTAGAGTTTATTTTTCTTAATATCGCATCTGCACAGATTTTTGCTTCAGAGTTTCCTATGTGACCAGCTTTTGGTTGTCCTGTAGCTTGAGAATCACCTATGATATAGATATCACTTGCTACAACAGACTCATAACTTAGAGGGTTTATAGGTGCCCAATTCCCAGAAGTAACACCAGCTTTAAATACAACAGGAGCTGCTTTTTGGTTTGGTATAACATTTAAGACTTTAGCAGTTAAACTCTTTGTTTCTCCATTTTCCATAAAGGTAACTGTTTTTGTAGTGTCATCTACTGCCGTTACAACTGAACTTGGTCTATAGTCAACACCATAATTTGCAAATACAGTGCTAAATGTTTGCTCCTCTACAATTATTTTCGGATTTGCATCTAATACAACTACTTTAGAGTTTGAGTACCTTTTGGTGTTTTTTAGATAATCAGCCACAACACAGGCTCTCTCATAAGGTCCAGGAGGGCATCTAAAAGGAGATGCAGGGATACTCATAACAAATGTATCTCCATCTTTTATAGTCTCTATTTGAGATTTTAACTCATTTATACCATCTCTTGATTGCCAAGCATGAGGAACCTTTGTAACATCATAATCACTAACTTTATCAAAATCTATACCAGCAGCTAAAACTAATTTGTCATATTTTAGTACTCTTGAGTTAGACAAGGTAAGAGTTTTACCTGTTTTATCTATGCTCTCTACACTACTATGAATCATATTTATCTTATATTTGCTACTAAGTTTACTATATGTAAAAGATAGATTATTTGTTGTTTTTTGTCCATTTAAAACTAAATTGCTAAGTATAGGTGATACATATGTTGGATTTGTCTCTACGATAGTTACCTCTATACTGCTACCTCCCCACATCTTTAGATATTTTGCACAAGTAGCTCCAGAAAAACCACCACCAACTATAACTATATGAGGTATAACTCCACCACTAGCAATAGTAGGTACAACAGCCATGGCTGCAACTGAACTAAGCCCCATAAATTTCATAAAATCTCGTCTTGAGTATTTGCTTTTCATAATATTTTCCTCCTTAATCTTTGATTTTTTTAAGTGTTCTAAGCCAATTTTCAATTAGTGAAATCTCACTATTTGTATAACCTCTAGCTTGTGCTGTCATGATAGGTTCATCATCTTCAAACATCTCTTCGTGAAGTTTATCTTCTCCAGCTATTGAGTCCCATTTATTGACTGAAACTCCATTTGTGCCGTGACACTGAGCACACTGTGAACCTAAAAGTCTTCCTGCATCTACACTATAAGATCTAGGAAGAGTTATATTTGTATTTTGTGAATTGTTGTAGTGATCATCGTCATCATCATCGTGGTCGTCATCATCACGATCTTTAATGCCGTCGTTATCGTCATCATCGTCGTCATCATCTTTGATATGATCATTGTCGTCGTCGTCATCGTAACGGTTATCTATGCCATCTCCATCTGAATCATTTTTATAGTCATCATCATCGTGGTCTTTAATCCCATCACCATCATCGTCGTCATCATATTTGTTATACTCTCCATCACCGTCATCATCTTCATAGACATTTGGTATGTTGTCGTTGTCTTTATCTAGAGGATCATATGTAAATAGGTTTACTTTTACTCTATCATCTGAGATATTTATGATAAGAGGTGTTTGTATACCTAATCCTGATATAGGAAGCTCTATATATCCTATATCTGTATCACTTGAGAGCTGAAAATATGATGAAGTTGTTGTTCCATCGTTTAACAAAATTGGTGTGATTATATGTTTTGTAATATCTGGGTCTTTTTCGTTTGTAGTCATGATAAACTTACAGTTTACATCTTTTGGCAAAGTCATAGAAAACGGATGTTTCCCCGTGCCATTATCTGTTGAGTTAACACTATAATAACCACCACTTTTACAAAAAGCCTCTATCAAAGTGCCAGGAACTGTACCTGAGATTGAATAAGTTGTTTTTGTAGCTGTTTCCGTTTTAGAGCTACTACTTCCACAACCAACTAGCAAAAGAGCGAGCGATAGAGTGCATCCACCTAAGAGAAATCTATTTGTCGTTGTCATATTTGACTCCTTATAATATATTTTATGGTGAAAGTATGACAGATGGTTATGAAGATTTGATGAAAATTAGTTAATTTTTATTATTTTGAATTCTTACAAGAAGGAAAGGGATAGGTTGCAGAATTTTCAGCTTTGGTGATAACAATATCTTCTTTGTTTTTTAAAAATACTAACAGTATAAAGTCAAAACCTTATCAAATCAAATAATATATGCTATCTCAGCCTGTGAGCCAAGTCTCATAGGTGGTTCCCAAAACCCAATACCAGAGTTAACATAGATAGTTGAACCATTAGGAAGTTGATGTAATCCTTTGACATGGGGTTTATATCTTTTTATTTCATGGTATAATCACCATTATAAAAGACCAAATAAAGGAAAAATATGTCAAAAAATATCATAACAATCAATCCTGAAAAACGATCTGGTAAGCCTTGTATCAGGAACTTACGAATAACAGTTTATGATATTTTAGATATGTTGGCAAGTGGTATGAGTATAGAGAAAATTTTAGAAGATTATCCAAAGCTTAAAGAAAATGATATTTATGCAACACTTAAATATGCAGCTGATAGAGAGCATAGGACAACTTTGGTACCCTTAAGTGCATAAACTACTTTTTGATAATAATATTTCTCATAAAATATTATCTCAATTAGATGGTTCTTTTTATGGAAGTACTCATGTTATGTTAGAAAATTTAGATGAAGCTTCTGATATAGAAGTTTGGCATTTTGCCAAGACGAACAACTATACGATAGTTACAAAAGACTCTGACTTTAACGACCTAATTCTTTTAAGAGGAGTGCCACCAAAAGTTATATGGCTAAAAATAGGAAACTGTAAAGTTTCTAAAATTGATATGATATTTAAAAAATACAAAAAGTCAATAAAAGATTTTTTAGATAGTGAAAATAATGCAATTTTAGAAATATAAATTTATATTTCTA
>JAMOMC010000065.1 GCA_027068765.1 Campylobacterales bacterium | reverse complement strand
ATGTCAGGATTTTCAAGGTGTTCATTTGCCAAGTTAAACTTGTTAAAGTGCTGTAAAAGTCTTGCTAGTAAAGCATCAGGAAGTTTCTCCGTATCACCAAAGTGTACAGCCGTCATGACACCCTCTAGCTGAGCATTGTTCTCTTCTATGAGTGAAAAAGCCTTGTCAAGTGCTTGACCGATGTTTTCAGTCTGCTTTGAAAGATACGACCAGTAAGCATCATGGGGTATAAAAAACTGATGAGCATCCTCATCCAAAAGTGCTTCTTCTAAACTCACACCATCCTCAACCACAGTGATGTTTGCCTCTTCGATAAACTGATCATTGGCTCTTTTTAAAAACAACAATCCAAAGATATAGTTTTTAAAATCCGAACTATCTATATGACCCCGCATCAAATCAGCACTATCCCATAGCCATCGTTCAAGTGTTTCGAGGGTGAGTTTTTCCATAAGTGGGTGTTGTCCTTTGTGAAATATGTTAGATTATTTTATCAAAGTTTTATATATTTTAAGATTGCCATATACTGATTTTTAGACCTTCTATGATATTCAATAATTTTAGAGACAAGTCTTTAAAAAAATCTGGTGCATATTGATAATCATATATTTTAAAAGCATTAACAAAATAAATACTACCAACTAAAAATAAAAAATATACAATCCACCGTCTAGCAAGGTACATGTAAAATATGGGTTTAATATTAAAGTCTATATCATAATCATATTTCGCTATCTTTAGCTTATTTGCATACAAATATATAAGACCAGTAAGCATAGAGATTATTACTAATAATAAGCACCAAAGAGTTAAAATTCTACAGTCTATATGTTTTAAGTCTATGAAGTCTAAATTTATTTGTAAAGACCCTTTTATAGCATCGATAGTTTCCAGTGGGTTAAATTTAAAAATAAATTGCAATACAAAAACAAAAAATATAAATGCACTTATATAAAATGCAATTTTTGCTTCTTCTGTTTGATACAAAGAAGATAAAAAACTACCTTTTTCTTTGTTGTTCTTTATTAGATTATCTGGCAATTTAACTAGAAATAGTAGTGGAAAATAAAACCAAAAAGTAGATTTGATACTAATCCTATAAAATAATGCAGTGCAGTAATATAAAGTATAGTAACCTGAGTTCGACAAGATAAAGAGGATAAAAGAGAAGTCATCTTATAATTTCAAACCAAATAAAACTAAAAAGATGACCGAAAATGTTAACAAAAATATTCTGTGAGATAGATGATTTTATGCAAGAGTTTGAAGAAGAGTATAAAAGAAGATTGATATCTGAGTCTAGTGTAAAAAGTAAAATCAATTCAAAATTATCAGTAAACAATATATAGTAAAATATCAGAAAAACCTGTAATACCCCCTAAAATATTTATATACTTGTGATTAAATAGATGTGAAAGTTTAATATCATCATTCTCAATATCATACATAATTTCAGGGGTTTTAACTATATCTATTATAAAATTATTCTCTTTCCAATTTTCTGAAAAATTATTTATGCCATCTTTCAAATTTAATATAATTGATGAGAATTTATACCAAATAGCAACAAAGGTTAATCCCAAACCACCACCTGCCATAGCTAAGGATGGAGGTGTACCAGTTTTTTTAACTGATAGTAATGAAAGTAACACAAACAAAAAAGAATATATAGCACCCAAAGATATAAATCCAGATTCAATATTATTTGCAAAAAATATACCATATATACCAATACCAGCAGTAGGATATACTATAAAAAACAAATTATATTTTCCAATTGGGCTTACTGCATATCTAAAAAATATACCTAACATCAATGTTACAGCAGAGTATACAACTCCTAAAATAAACCCAAATACAATAAGACTGAAAGAACTTTTTATAACTACTTCAAAGTAAGGAAAAATAATACTTGTTAAAAAAATACCAATTATAATACCCAAAATATTAATTATAATACTTGACATTATAGTAGTATTTCTATTTGGTGCATTCAAGAGTTTTGCAAATGAATCTAGTGCATATTTTTTTGATTGTTCAGAGCGAAGCAATAGAAGTGGAGCGATCATTATACTTACTACGATATGCATGTATATATCAAATTTATAAGCTATATACCAATAAAGGGTTACTGAAGCAATAATCTCAAATATAGCAAGTAGTGAAACTTCTCTATTTTCTATAGACTGATTTGTTGATTTTAAAACCAATGTTATGCCTTAACTTTTTTGTGTTGCATCATTGTATAGTAATGTATGTAAAACAATAAAAAAGATTTAATCAGTTAAGTTTACATCCTTCTTTTTAAACAATGTAGTCCAAATCTTTGGGGATATAAAATAATTCTCTTCCATTCGTAAAGCTCTTATATTGCTATCCATGCGATTTCCACCAGATATGATATTTGCCGCAGTTTTTGGGTCATATTGCCCACCAT
>JAMOMC010000064.1 GCA_027068765.1 Campylobacterales bacterium | reverse complement strand
TCACGAAAATTTTCAAATGGTGGTTCAAATCTAACTTTTTGTGATTTTTTATCTTTCTTTTCATAAATAAATCCCTCATGTTTTGCTGATACAGTAGAGAGCTTTTGTACTTGTGATTGTGTGGCAAATGCTAAAACAATTGCATCTTGTGCATGATGATAATGATTATCTCTATTTTTCTGAGCTACTCCCCAATTGTGCCTTAGAAGTGCTGTTAGTGAGCCGTTTCTTGTAAAAACTTTTTGATTTGTTTTGGCTGTTAATTCAAGATTATTTTCGATAAAATTTTTGATAAATTTTGACATAAAAGAGGTATCATTTTTATTTCTCTTTTTGAACTCATCTTCCGAATTTTCATCAAAATTTTTCTTTAATAGTCTCTTCTTCTTTCCATAGCTTAATTTTACAGCAGATTTAACTATCTCATCAAACCTATGCCAATCACGATTAATACTAGTAAAATATTCATAAGGAGTTTTACTCTTTTTATCTTGATTCTCCTTTGAGAAACAAAGAATTTTGTTATTCATACTATCATCCAAACTTCGGCTAAATGGTAATATATGATCTATCTCTACATACCCAATATCCAAAAGCCTTTCTATCTCCATACGCTTATCATGATAAAAACAGTAACCATCTTGCTCTTCAAAAAGACGAAACTTTAAAAATTCACTACCCTTTGGCTCACGACCATAACGCCCTACAAATTTTTTAACCACTCTCTCTTTTTGTTCTTGGTACTCTTTTTGTCCTTTTTCTATTTTTCTTCTATCACTATGACTTTTTTTAATCTCACGAGTTAATTCTATATGCACTTTATCAAATTGTCCATATTTAGCGATAAGTGCATTTATAACTTTTCTTGTTTGAGCCAATGCTCTTTTTACCACAGGATTTGTAAGTTCATTATTTTCGTCTCTATTTAAAGGTCGTAGATATTTCTCTTTTTTACCTTTTTTATTTTCATACCCAACAGCCAAACATGCTTTATCATAGGTCATTCCTTTTTTCATGTGTGGACTTATATTTTCAACTGCTTTGATGCTAAGATGTATAAAACCATCAAAAGATATATTTTCTATAAGTGCATTTATCATGATAGTTTTTTCACTATCACTAAGAAAGCTATTTTTTTCAAATAATATTATAAGTTCTTCTCTTATTTTTTCATCACTCTTATGATAGGAAAAAACTTTTGCTATCTCATTTAGTAAATCTCTATCTTGCGATATAGTATGCCAATGAGCTTTAGGTAAAGAAGCTTCAACTACTTTTTTTAAAGCATGAAATCCTTTTTCAAATCCATTTTTCAGCTTTTGTTTTTCAGCTTCTTTAGGTTCCAAGATCTCACCATTTTTATCATGATAAGCTACTCTTTTAAAGAGTATTGAACTCTCAATACTCAATGTTTGACGAATTTTATTAAAGGTAACCGTCTTATTTTTCTTACAAAGATTTGAAATTTCACCTATCTGTTTTTCATTAAAAGAGAACTCTTTATCATCTTTATCAATCATTTTATTATTGATAATCTCTGTTAAAGTTACAAACTCTTCAGCTGAAAAGCTTGCTTTTGATGCTCTTTTTTCTTTCTTTTCAAAGGTACATTTTCCTACCATATGATCGACTGAAGCAAAATCAAGTTGTCTTAAAAATACCTCTTCATAAGCATCTTCAAACTCTTTTATAGCTTTCTTATTTTCATAAAACCTTTGCTTATGAAAAATAATTTTTACTTCATCCAGTAACATTTCTCTTGAAACAGAAAATCTGTAATCACCATCTTTATTTCTTCTCTTTTCTCCTTTTTTAGTTGTTTGAAAAATAGCCTGACCTATTGTCTCATACTTTTGCAATAATTTTTCATTTTCTAAAATAGCCCCTAAAACTTTCTTTCCATCTTTATCTTTTTTCTCTTCTGATTTTCGATTTGACTTATATCCTCTTCTTTTTGCAATATGTGTTAAAACTCTTGCCAATTCATCATCACTTAGCTTTCTTTTTAACACTTCATCTCGAAGTTCCCAAACCTCTTTTCGTCCTTTATCATGATAAATAGTATCTTCATCAACAAATATACGATTGTGCGATATATTTAAATATTTGATAAAAAGAAGTTTTATATCTCTCATCCGCTTACTTTTTCTCTTTAATGTCCTTCTTGTTCCTCTTGAGAGTCTTCTTGGAAGTGCTAAAGATTCTCCTGTTTTTGGGTTTTCAGCTTGGGTAAATATCCTCACACCACTTTTTATAATCTTATTGTTTTTTTCATTCTCACTATCATGATTTACAACTGCCCACCCAACAGATGCTATACCCATATCCAAACCCAAAATCTTTTCTGTCATGATAAGCCTTTACTTGATTTTTTATTAAAAATAATATATAATGATATTGTAACATATCGAAGTGGAATTTGAAAGTGTTATAATAAGTAAGGT
>JAMOMC010000063.1 GCA_027068765.1 Campylobacterales bacterium | reverse complement strand
AAAAAAAGGGAAAGAGATGAGAAAATTTTCAAAGATTGCCATTTTGGCTCTTGGTGCAACTCTATTTACATTTAGTGTTGCAGGATGTGAAAGTAAAGTAGAACAAGAAAATTCAGTAAAAGAGATGGATCATAGCAAAATGTCAAGCTCCACAAAGAGTGATGGGCACGCTTATCATCATGAAGCAGTAACTGATGGTATCAAAGCTGTAGTTTTTTCACAAAAACCGTTAGTATCAGGCAACAATGTCATCTATGCAAAGTTAACTCAAAATGGTAAACTTTTAACAGATGCTAAAATTAAAGTAAAGTTTTTTATGCCTGAGATGCCGGGTATGCCCTACATGGAATACATCGCCAATGGAGAATTAGATGGAGACAAGTATAAATTTAACATAAATTTAGGAATGAGTGGAACTTGGCAATATCAACTAAAATTTAAAACAAGTGATGACAAATTACATAAAATAAAAAGCAGTATAAATATATAATATTACGAAAGGAAAAAGATGAAAAGAAGAGATTTTGTAAAATTAAGTGTTTTAGTTTCAACTTGGGTTTTTACAGGTTGTTTTATGTCTAATCGTGATGATGGTTATGAAGGAGGAAATAGCAGTCCGATTGACAATGCTCTTCCAATTCCAAGTCTTTTACAACCAACTGTAAAAGATGGAGTTAATAATTATGAACTTATCATCAAGGAGTCAAAACACTCATTTTTTGATAACATACAAACAAACACTTATGCAGTAAATGGTACATATTTAGGACCTACTATCAAAGTGACAAACGAAGATGAAGTTTCACTAAATTTCACAAATACTCTTAAAGAATCTACAACAATGCACGGACACGGTATGCATCTGCCAGCAAACATGGATGGCACACCTCATCAAGTTATAGCACCAAATCAAACTTGGAGTGCTAGATACAAAGTTAAGCAAAAAGCATGTACAAACTGGTATCATCCTCACTTTATGGGGAAAACGGCTGAACATGTTTACAAAGGATTAGCTGGATTTATCATAATTGAAGATGATGAGAGCAAAGCTCTTGATCTTCCTAATCGCTACGGTATTGATGATATTGTACTTGCTTTACAAGATCGCAAATTTGCAAATAATCAAATCAATTATAATCCTAGCAGGATGGAGATTATGAGAGGGTATATTGGGGATACTTTTATAACAAATGGTGCGATAGAGCCTATATTTGAAGCGGAAGCTAAAGAGATAAGATTTAGAATTTTAAACGGCTCAAACTCTACTGTTTATAATTTAGGTTTTAGCGATAATCGAAGCTTTTATCAAATTGCAACAGATAATTCACTTCTTGTAGCTCCTGTGAGTTTAAACAAACTCACACTTTCCCCTGGTGAGAGAGCTGAGATAGTGGTAGATTTAAGCAGTGATTTAGGCTCTAAGATTGAACTCCGTGAATATAAATATGGTAAAACATTTTTAAATATAGATATCAACAAAAAAGCAACATCCATCTCCACACTACCATTAAGTCTAGCTTCACTTGATAATCTTAATCCAAATGATGCAGTCAAAACTCGAAAATTTGTCTTAGGTGGTGGAATGATGAATGACTTTACCATAAATGGCAAATCTATGAACATAAATCGAATTGATGAAATTGTACCTCTTGGAGATATTGAAATCTGGGAAGTTATAAATAGCATGAATATTGACCATAATTTTCACATACATGCCACTCACTTTATGATAATAGAGCGAAATGGAAGTAGTACAAGTGTTCTTGAAAATGAAAAAGGTTATAAAGATACAGTCTATCTTAGAGGTGGAGAGAGTGTGAAGTTTGTTGTACAAATGAGTGATTATACAGATGCAAATATTCCTTACATGTATCATTGTCACTTTTTAGAGCATGAAGATGCAGGCATGATGGGTCAATTTACTGTAGTCTAAAAAACCATTCTAAGATGCAGTAACAATACATCATCATTTTGATAATTTTTCTTTGTCTCTTTTGTATATAGTTCAAAACCAAGATCCATGTACAAAAGTAACGCATCTGTATTGTCAGCAAAAACAGAGATTCTCACCTCTGGTAGGAGATATGAATTTTTCGCTAAATTTATCATATGAGATATAAGTTTTTTACCTTTTCCAAGACCTCTGTACTCTTCATCTATCACAACATTACCGATAAAAACAAATCTATTTTTCAAATAATCATATAGATTTGCAAAACCGATGATTTTATCTTTTTGGATTAATACTGTAAAGTCTTTTCTTGCTTCATAAAGCTCTTTTATTTGAGTGTTTGTTAGTGGAAATTTACCACTTGGATATATATAAAACAGCTCCTGTTCGTTTTTGATGAGCTTAGAAATTGAATTAAAATCCTCTGGTGTTGCTTCTCTTATCATGGTTAATACTTTCTACATCGAAACCAAAGTGGCCACTTGTATAATTTTTCTATCACTTTTTT
>JAMOMC010000062.1 GCA_027068765.1 Campylobacterales bacterium | reverse complement strand
TAGATTTTTTACGTGGTGTTGCAATTGTGCTAATGGTTATTTTTCATATCAATTTTAATTTAAACTATTTTGAATATATAGATATCAATATATATAGAGGCATAGAATGGAAAATATTTAGAGCTGTTATAGTCTCTTTATTTTTATTGTTAGTTGGTGTGGGTCTAATTTTTGCATATGAAAAAGGTATAAACTTCAAGAAGCTTATGAGGCGTCTTTTTATACTCTTTTTTGCTTCACTTTTGATAACCATCGCCACAAAAATTGTCTTTCCAAATAGTTGGATTTATTTTGGAATTATACATTTTATATTTGTTGCATCTATCGTTGGTTTAGTTTTTGTGAACTACCCTACTATCTCTTTGGTAATTGGTATAGCTATAATAGTTGGATATTTTTTAGAATTTTTACCTCTATCTTGGATGTATGACTTTTTAAAACCACTTCTTGATTTGCCAAAGCACTCAGAAGATTTAGCAAGATTTTTTCCTTGGTTTGGTGTTGTTTTAATAGGTATTTTTCTAGGCAAACATCAACTCTTTAATCTTAAAATCTCACAAAACTATATAACACAAAAAGTAGCTCTATTTGGACAATATTCACTTATAATCTATCTTGTACATCAGCCCATTTTGTTTGGTTCTTTGATGGGAGTTGATTATTTTAGTTAATAGACTTCTCCGAAGCATCAGTGCAATTTAATTAAAAAATATTATTCAAACAAGTGGTAGTAAAATAGTAAAAACCGCCCCTGAATCTCTGTTCTCAACACTTAAATCACCTTTCATATTTTTCTCAATAATAACTTTTGACATATAAAGCCCTATCCCTAAACTCTGCTCTTTGGTACTATAATATGGTTCAAATATTTTTTCAAATTCACTCTCTTTTATACCACCTGCATTGTCGATAATTTGTAGAGTATTTTTGTTAATGGAGATTGTTATAGTTTTGTTTTGTATATCTCTCTCATCAAATGCCTCTTTTGCATTTGATAGAAGATTTAAAAGTACCTGTCTGTACTCTCTTTTGTAATTATAAAGTTCTGCATCTTCTGTTATTTTAATAGCCATTTCAATATCTTCAAATCTCATCAAATCAAATACTTTTTGTGTCTCTTTTGCGATGCTAAAATACTCTTTTTGTTTATCTGGTGTATAAAAATCTTTAAAATCATCAATTGTTTCAGACATAAACTCTAACTGTTTTATACCATCTTCTATCTTTTTACTTCGTAGCTTTTTTTCATCTAGCTCATCTATATTCATAAAAATATAGGAGAGTCGTGTGAGTGGTTGTCTCCATTGGTGAGCTATATTCCCAAGCATTTCACCCATCGAGGCTAGTTTAGATTGTTGTATCATCATTTGGGTTTGCTGCTCATTTTCTAAAAGAAGTAGTTTAAATTTGTATGATATAGCAAGAGAGAGTAAAATTGCTTCAGCGGCCGAACCTATAAGCATAGGATTAAATTGTAAATTTTCACCAAAAAACTCCATAAAAGCAATACTTACAAGCATAATACCCCAACCAATGAGATAAAAAGATGCTGGTTTAAAACCTTGTAAAAGGCGAGTAACACTTATAAAAATTAAAAGTAGTAGAAATGGAGAGTATGGTACATCAATTAAAATGATAGATTTGTAAAATATCGTTATAACTATATCTATAAAAAGTACAAAGAGATAAAATAGCAGTATTTTATCAAGCTTAGGAGTAAACTTGGGAGTATCAAGAAACTCTCTACTAAAAAGGATAAAAAATAGTGTAGCAAAAAGATCTATAAGTTCAAGTTTACCCCAATTCATAAGTTTTTCAACTAGCAGCAAAAACATACTGCTACTGGAAAAAAGAAGAAGTAAAATGATAAAAAACTGCATCAAAGAGTAGTATAAAAATACCTTTTGACGATTAAAGTAGAAAATGCCTAGATTGTAAACAATAGCCATAAAGATAATCCCAACAACCAAACCAATCAAAACTCTCATAATCATAGCTTTATCGATGTTTTCTATATATGTTTCATCTGATTGAATTACAAGATATATTCCATTGTAGGAGAGAGCATTTGGTAATATTTGAAGATAATAGACTTCTTCATCTCTTATCTTTTCATAAAAAAACTCAAAATTTTTCAATCCTCCTAGAGAAAACTTTTTAACCAATTGCATCTCATTAAATGTATAAAAATCAATTTCAAAACCTGCATAAGAGAGTATGTATTTGCCATCTTCAAGGGAGTTTCCTAATTTCATTTGTAACCAATAGGTACTGTTTTTATCATCAAAGTGTTCATCTTTTTCTATCTCATAAAACTTTGATGAGTGTTTTTGTATATCCAATGAAGAGCCATTAGCTTTATACATCAAAAGTTTAGGTGAAATCTCTTTTGCTACCAAAGAGTTTATAAAGAGTATAAAAATCAAGACAAAAGTTTTCATAAATCTACTTTAGCGAAAAAAAATGAGAATATAATAA
>JAMOMC010000061.1 GCA_027068765.1 Campylobacterales bacterium | reverse complement strand
CTAAGAGCTCTCCAACTGATTTATATGGAGATGACAATCCAGATATCATAGATTATATGGGTTATGGGGATATATCCATATATTATCTCTTAGGTAAAAATCAACTTGGTCTGGTTCTTAGAAATAATTTAAATTTTAATGGAGAAAATAGAGGTGCTTTGATGTTAGACTGGTCACGACCTCTTTTATATGCTAAAGACTCATTTTGGTATATAAAGATATTTAGTGGTTATGGTGAGAGTCTTATCGATTATAATCGACATGTAGATAAATTATCACTTGGCTTCTCTTTCTCCCGAGGGCTTTTTTAGATAATCTTACCACTCTTTTTTGCATCTATTGAGATCACTTTTTTATTCTCTATCTTTAAGATTCTATCACAAAGAGGTAGCATATCTTCATCATGAGTCACCATCACAACAGCGACATTTTGATCTATGGCAATTTTTTTAAGCATCTTTACAACATCGATTGATCGTTCACTATCAAGTGCTGCTGTTGGCTCATCCGCTAGTATGATTTGAGGCTTGTTTGCCAAAGCTCTAGCAATTGCTACTCTTTGGTTTTGTCCACCTGAAAGCTCAGATGACATAGAGTGTGCTTTATCTGCAATATCAAAATAGTTCAAAAGCTCCATCGCTATATTTTGGGACTCCTCTTTTGAGATGCCATTTGTTTGAGGAAGCAAGGTGACATTTTCTATGACATTTAAAAACGGTATAAGATAGTGTGCTTGAAATATAAATCCAATTTTCTCTCTTCGTATCTTTCTTGTCTCTTTGGTTAGCCATCTATTGTCATAAACTTTTTCATCACCTAAGTAAATTGTCCCGCTAGTTGGCTCTTCTACACACCCTATCATCATCAAAAGTGTGGTTTTACCAGCACCACTTGGAGCAACAAGAGCTACAAGCTCTCCTTTGTTTATACTAAAAGATGCTCCATCTATAACATTAACTAAACTCTCACCTTTTCCAAATCTCTTAACTAAATTTTCAACTCTAATGCTCTGTGTATCACTCATCTTAGCCTCCTATCGCAGCAGCTGGATCTGCACTAATGACTTTTTTAACACCGATAAAAGATGCCAAAATGGAGACAACCATAACAACTAAAAAAAGCATCCAAGCATCAGGAACCTCTAAAACAACCCTTTTTGGAAATTTTCCATAAATGAGATGAGAGAAGACATTGCCAAATATAAAAGCTAAAAATCCAAGCAGAAGTGTCTCTTGTACAATCATCTTTATAATTAAGCTATTTGGTATGCCGATGAGTTTCATAATAGATATCTCTTTCATCTTCTCTAGTGTCATAGTATAGATAATAAGAGCGATAATTATAGTAGAAACTAGTACTAAAATAGCAGTAAAAAGACCAATCTGCTTAGAAGCCCTCTCAATTAGATTTTTAGTTAAGATGCTATTTTGTTCCTCTTTTGTATAGACACTTTTATGTTTAAACTCTCTTATCTCATTAGCAACCATGTCTATAGAGTATCCTGGTTTCAGTGTCGCTACGATGGTATTTACCATGTGTGAATCACCACCTCTTATACCTCTTTCTCTATCACTTCTAATACGAGAGTTTGAGTATGAAAACTGCAACTCTTGTGCATCTTTTAAACTGATATAGACTAAAGGATCACCACCAGAAGAGACACTCCCTTTGGTGATACCAACAACTTTGTACTCATCTCTTGCTAACTTTATTGTATCATTTAGTTTAAAACCTGTACTTTGTGAGACAACTATCTCATAGTGAGCTTTTTTTATCTCTCTTCCCTCAACTACTCTTGCTGGATTTATAACACGAAAATCCCCAAATGGATCAAATCCAACAGCAACAACTCTTATAGGTTTTGGTGAAGCTGGTAGTTGAATATTTTGAAATGTCAATGCAGCTGTTTTATCAACTCCATCTATAACTTTTATACTGTTTTTTAGATCTTCATGCACTCTTGATGCCTCTGCAAATGGTCCTAAAGTGTTCTCTTGAACAACCCACAAATCAACACTTAAATCATCTAACAACACTTGTGCATCTACCATCATCCCACGATAAACACCTATCATGATAAGCACAATCCCAAGCAACATCCCAACACCCATAGCAGTTACAATGAACTTTCCAAATGTATGTGCTATATCTTTTTGTGCTAAATTTATCATTGGTGTATACTCATCCCATCTTTGAGGGGTTTTTTATCTGTTTGAGGTATGATGATTTTTCTATTTTTATCCAATCCTGATATAGCTATCTCATCTTTGGATCTTGCGATAATCTTTACATTTTGAAGTTTTGCTTTTTGATCAAGAGCTACCCATACGCCAGCTTTGCCATCTTTATAGACAATAACATTAGATGGAACTTTTACTACATCTTTAAGCTTTTTTACTGTGATGCTAACTTCTGCTTGTTCATTGATATAAAATGGGATTGGAAGATCATCAAAAGCGACATTAACCTCTCTCTCACCA
>JAMOMC010000060.1 GCA_027068765.1 Campylobacterales bacterium | reverse complement strand
GGTTGATTTGGCAACATAAAACCAATTTGGATACCTGTTTCAGATACCAAATGAAGATACCACTCGTTTTCAAAAACAACATTAAAATTAAAGTTGTTTAAATAGAAATCTTTTGTTAAACTAATGTCAGCAACTATAAATACTGGAAATGAACTATTTGACTTAATCATGGCTTTTCCTCATTTCTTACTATATTGACTGCTATTATACAATATCATTTAGATTAAATTTACTCCAAAATTGCTATTATTTCTTACTTCGTTCTTGATTGTCTTTTTTAAAAAAGGTATGAAAATTTTCATAACATCTCAGAAGTTTATAAAATGCTTCAATTCTTTGAGTACTTTTTTATTGTTGTGATGATATTTCAAATTGTTAAGCTAACTAATCGTTACTATCGTCAAAAGGATCTAAATGCATATTCATAACCCATTTTCTTTTTGGATCTAGTAGTCTAATTTTATCTTCTATCTTGTCGCTTATGTAATGTGCGTCTATAAGTAATATCTCACTTGTAAATACCAAATGAACATCTACAAAATTATCTAATCCTGATGTTCTGGTTTTTAAAAAATGATAACCATTTAATCCAGTTTCATTTTTCAAAATATACTCAATTTTCTCAACCACATCAGAGTCCAATGCCCCATCTAAAAGTACATATACACCCTCTTTTATAAGTTTTGTTGCCTCAAAAATGATATAAATAGCGATTAAACCACCGATAATTGAGTCAACAATCTCCCAGCCGCTAAAGTGAATAATTACTAAAGAGACTAAAATTCCACTATTTGTAAAAATATCTGTTTTATAGTGAAGAGCATCTGATTTAATAACCATAGAACCAGTCTTTTTCGCCACATAGTTTAGATATAAAACAAGTGAAATAGTGATAACCAATGAGATAAGCATAACCCAAATAGAGATATCAAGCATTTCAACTTTTTTGTAATGTATCGCCTTATCTATAGCCATATAAAATATAAAAAGCCCCGACATAGTGATAACCGTTCCCTCTATAACAGCGGCTAATGCTTCAATTTTTCCTTTTCCATAGTTATAAATTTTATTTGCTGGTTGTTCAGATTTTGAGATAGCAAAAAAATTAAACAAAGAGACAATAAGATCTAATACAGAATCAATAGCACTAGCGATCACAGCAACCGAGCCACTCAAAATTCCAATTGTTAGTTTAATAAAGATAAGAAGTGTAGAGGTTAAACTTGCAACTATAGTTGCTTTTTTTTGTAAAGTCATAAAATATCCTATAAAATCTTAGGCAGATGCCACTTTTTATAAAAAGCTACAAACCGAAGAGTAAGTCCTATAAAAAACACAAGCATGATAGTAAAAAAATTTAAAATTCCACCTTGTCCAAGCAGATATATACAAATTCCAACTACTATGGCAACACTTCCATAAAACTCACTATCCAAGATAAGAGGTATTTTGTTTATAAGCATATCTCTTAAAACTCCACCTCCAACAGCAGTTATCAAAGATAAAAGCACAACACCAAAAAAATTAAACTCAGCCTCAAGCCCTATAAGCGCTCCTGAAATTGCAAATGAGACAAGACCTAAAGTATCTGCAACTACAAAATATGAGCTTTTTTCTATCTTTGCAAATTTTTGAAGTTTAAATAAAGTAGCAATAAGCACAACAGATATTACCAAGAGTGAAGCTAAATTGCTAGAAAAAGCATAAAGCTCACGACCTACTAAAACATCACGAATCACACCACCACCAAGAGCTGTAAGAAAAGAGGCTATCAAAACACCTAAAATATCAAGCTTCACTCCTGTGGCTATAAAAAAACCACTAAGAGCAAAGGAGATAATTCCAATAACCTCAGCAACTTCAATAAGAGTCAAATTTTAAACCTCTTTTGCTATATTTAAAACACTTACTAGAGCATTTATAGATGCATATGAGATGTTATCCCCAATTCCAACACCATAATATGTTTTAGAGTTTGAGACTATACCAAAATATGCAACAGCCTTTGCATCGCTTCCTGTTGACAATGCATGTTCAAAATACTCAATTATTTTAAACTCCACTCCAAGCTCTTTAAATCCAAGACTTACCGCATCTATAATACCACCAGCTGAGACTAGCTTTGTCTTAGTTTTATCACCTATACAAAAATCACCCTCAACATTTGAACCATTATCATTTATGGTGATTTTTATGTTTGATATCTTATAAAAATCTTTTCGATTTACAAACTGTTTTTGAAATGTATCTGAAATCTGCTGTTCACTTAAAATTCCATCTACTTTATCACTAATTTTCTGTATAGATTTTCCGATATACGGCTCCATTGACTTTGGTATTTTGTAACCAAAGTTTGTATTTAAGATATAAGCAACTCCACCTTTTCCAGATTGTGAATTGATCCTTATAATCGACTCATAATCTCTCCCTACATCTTTTGGATCAATTGGAAGATATGGCACACACCACTGTTTTTTACTCTTTTGTACCTCCATACCTTTTTTAATTGCATCTTGATGAGAACCACTAAAAGCAGTATAAACCAAATAACCAACATAAGGGTGTCTTACATTTGTTGAGATCTCATTTACACTCTCAACAACTTTCACTATCTCATCAACATCAGAAAAATCAAGATTAGGATCTACCCCTTGAGTGAACATGTTTAATCCTAAAGTCAAAATATCAACATTTCCTGTTCTCTCTCCATTTCCAAGCAAAGTCCCCTCAATTCTATCAGCTCCAGCCATAAGTGCCAACTCTGTAGCAGCAATTGCTGTGCCTCTGTCATTGTGTGCATGAAGAGATATTAAGACATCGTCTCGTCTTTTTATCTCTCTTATCATCCACTCTATTTGATCTGCATAGATGTTTGGTGTAGCACACTCAACGGTTGCAGGAAGATTTAAAATCACTTTTTCACCATCTTTAGGATCCCAAGCAGCTACAACTTCATTGCATATATCTCTAGCAAACTCTAACTCAGTTTGAGTAAAACTCTCAGGCGAATACTCAAATCGAACCTCTCCACCAAAGCCTCCAAAGTACTCTTTTATCCAAGCAACTCCCTGCAAAGCAATATCAATAATCTCTTTTTGAGACTTTTTAAAAACTATCTCTCTTTGGTTTGTAGAGGTAGAATTATAAAGATGTACTATTACATTTTTAGCACCAGCTAAAGCCTCAGCACTCTTTTTTATCAAATGCTCTCTAGCTTGGGTTAAAACCTGAATACTAACATCATCGGGAATTAAATCATTTTCAATCAAATACCTAGTAAACTCATACTCAGTCTCACTAGCACTAGGAAAACCAACCTCAATCTCTTTAAAGCCCATCTCTACTAACAAGTTAAAAAATCGAACCTTTTTCTCTAAAGTCATTGGCTTGATTAATGATTGATTTCCATCTCTTAAATCAACAGAACACCAAATAGGAGCTTTTTTTATCTCATTGTCTGGCCAAGTTCTATCTTTGATGTCTATTTTTTCAAATTTTTTATATTTCATAATTTTTTCTCTCTTTAATTATCTGTAATATAGCATAAATATATGCAAAAGTTTTTGTAAGTGTTGTCTTCTCTAAAGTTTAGAGATTAAGGAGTGAGTGCAGGAGAAGTGAGTCTACTCTTGTGATTTGATTTTTAAAACAGTTTTGATATCTCATAACTTCTCCTTCTTAAATTTTTGTGGCAGTATATCATAAATTTCTACTTTTTTTCACTTTTATCTCTTAAGAAAATTGAAACACCATAACGAAGTGATCTTGGCATCTCATCAGCTATCTTAATTTTTGTATCATCTAAACCAGATATACATATAAATTTTTCTCTTGCATCTTTATCATATGTGCATCTAAGAGAACTTAATCCTGTTAAGTAGCGAACCTTATAATCTCTTGCATACTTAAAATATAATTTACCATCTATTTTAAAGTAGTTATCATTATCTTTTGGCATGAGTAGATGAATAACACTCCACCCTTTTTTCTTAGGATAACTGACATTTATATAGACTTCTTTTATATAATAATCACATACATTTTTACCTATCGCTTCTTCCCATTTATATGGCAAAGAGAGCTTATAAGAGTCACTATTTTCAGCCAAAACAGAGACTGAAGAAATCTTAAATGACGACCAACCACTAGTACGACCTGCACATCCATCAGTTGATTTAAAAGCTTCAAATTTGGCTATTAACTCCACTTTTAACCTTGAGTCTATCTCTCCATAAATTGAAATATCTTCTTTATATTTTTTACCATCTAAACTGATATAATCTTGATGTATGGCTTTATTAGCTAATGTTAACTTATCTCCTAAGCAACCTGTAAAAACAATTAGCATAAAAAGTGTTAAATAGATATGTTTCATATGCCATCCCTATAATATTTTTCAATAACCCATTATAGCATGAATTATTAGAAATTCAAATATATGTTTTTAAAAGTATAAATTTTTCTTACAAAAAACATATACTTTAAGAAGTGATAAAGATATAAAAATAGTTTTTGATAAAATAGTTTTTATTATTTTATAAGGAGTTTCAATATGTTTAAATATTCGTTGATTATAGTAGCTCTACTCTTGATGAGTGGATGCAACGATACTAGTGTATGCTGTAACGATGCATCTGCTGATAAAGTGGAAGTATCTGGAGAAAAAGAAAAAGAGATTGTAAATTTATCTCCAACTGCTGTAATTTTATCAAAGACTTTGGAGTGTACTGTTGGAGAAAGCATCTCTTATGATGGTCTAACCAATAGTAGTGATGATTCTAGCATCTCTAGTTATAGTTGGAGTATTGATGAAAAAGAGGTATCTACAAATCCTAAGCCATCTTTAGTTTGTAAAAGTTTAGGTGAAAAAGAGATATGTTTAAAAGTTACAGATGACCAAGATTTGGTCTCTGAAAAAGAGTGCATAAAAATTACTGTAAAAAAGAGACCTCTCATAAATCCAACTGCAGTAATCAGTGGAGTTGGTGACACTTATACTATTGGCGACACACTGCAAGCTGATGGGAGTAAAAGTGAAGATAGAGATGGTGAAGTATTAGCCTATGCTTGGAGTTTTGAAGATGCAAACTCTAGTGATGAAAAACCATCTTTTGAAATTAAAATATTAGGAGAACAAGAAATTTGCCTGAGTGTGGTGGATAATGATGATTTAAACTCTAGTGAAGTTTGTGAAAAAATTACAGTTTTAAGCTTACCAAACAAAAGACCAACAGCGATATTTAATCCAAGTGATGAGAGTTTACTATGCACACAAGGGGAAACAATACTTTTAAATGCGAGCCAAAGTAGCGATAGTGATGGAACTTTAACAGATTATAGCTGGAATATAGATAGCCTAAGCGGTCAAACTCCTACATTTTCTTGTGATACCGTAGGAGATAGTCAAATCTGTCTTAAAGTTACAGATGATGGAAATTTAACTTCAACAGAAGTTTGTAAAGATATTATAGTTTCTAAAAAAGCGAACATACTACCAATTGCTAGTATAGAAAATTTAGATGTACAATGCACCGTCGGTGATGAGATTTTTCCAGATGGCTCAAACAGCAATGATGAAGATGGAAATGTTACATCTTATGAGTGGATAATTGATGGAAATAAAACTTCAGCTGAACAAAAACCTACATTTTCTTGTGATACAGAAGGCACAAAAGAGATTTGCTTAACAGTTACTGATAATGATGGAGCCGACTCTGAGCAATTATGTAAAACAATAACAGCCATAGCAGCACCAATACCTATACCACAAACTACAACTCCACCAATTGCTGTAATCTCATTTGGTGAATATGATGGAGATGGTTTTTGGTTTGACTGTTCACAAAGTTATGATACAGATACAATTGATGGTGATGATACACCACAAAATGATGAAAAAATTATATCAAACATATGGAATGTAACAAAATATTACAATGATGGAAAGGTTGAAGGTCCTCACGGAAATGAATTGTGTCAAAAATGGATTGGAACTAGTAGCGATTTGAAACATATGGATATAAACTTAAGTGTTACAGATGATGATGGGGAAAGTTCATTTACTATAAAAAGATATATCTTTGAAGATCCAAATCTTGTAGAGATAGAGATTACAGACTAAAAAGCTTTACTTTCAATTTGGGTGGATTTTATCCACCCTACAAATCTAAACAAATACACAAACTATTTACAAACTTTCTGTATAATCCTAACTTTAAAATCACACAAGGATACTTAATGAAAAAAGTTTTACTACTTCTTTTAATGATATTAAACCTATCTCTTTTTGCATTTAATCAAGATGAGATTTTACAACCTAGCGAAGCTTTTATGGTAAATGCTCAAAAAAAAGGTAAAAACATAGAGACAACTATCAAGCTAGGAGAACAGATATATCTATTTGATAGAGCACTGAAATACACAATCATAAGACCAAAAGAGGTATCTCTTGATAAATTTTTAAAAAAACCAACACCAACAGATAAAGAAGGTGAGAAAGCTCATTTAGAAGATGTTGTTGTGGATATTCCTCTGCAACTTATAAAACAGCTCATTGGAGATGGTGAATTTACTATCAAAATCAACTATCAAGGGTGCTCAAAAAAAGGGTTGTGTTATCAACCTTTAAAAGCTTTTTTCTCTTTTGATAAAGATGGAAACAAGATAGAGCTAAAAGAGGAGATAAAAGCTGAAAAAACCAAGAAAACTTGGGGAAAAGCAGCAGAAATTGAAAACAAAAATGAGAGTCCAATAGAGACAAACAGTAACTTATCTGAAGAGGGAGAGATTGCTCAAAAGCTAAAAAATAGCTCATTTTTTACAATACTTGCTCTATTTTTTGGATTTGGCTTAATCTTAGCCCTTACTCCTTGCATCTATCCGATGATTCCTATCTTATCCTCTATCATAACACTTGAATCAAAACAAAGTGGAGGGCTTAGTTGGCAAAGAGGACTTCTACTCTCTTTTGTTTATGTTGTTTCTTCAGCATTTTTATATGCAATTGCAGGAGTATTAGCCGCTGTATTTGGGGTAAATATACTCTCTATTATGCAAAACCCTTGGATTTTAGTGACCTTTGCAGCTATTTTTGTAGCTTTAGCATTTTCAATGTTTGGATATTATGAGATACAACTTCCAAAAGCACTTCAAAACTTTGCAAATAAAAAATCCGAAGAGAAAAAAGGTACAGGCTTAATTGGAGTAGCGATTATGGGAGCATTGTCAGCTCTTATAGTTGGTCCTTGTGTTGCTCCTCCTCTTGCTGGGGCACTTCTGTTTATCGGTCAAACTGGTGATGTTTTACTTGGAGGAATGGCTTTGTTTTTACTTGGTCTTGGTATGGGAGCACCTCTTCTTCTTATAGGAGCTGGTGGAGGAAAATTTTTGCCAAAACCAGGTGGCTGGATGACAAAAGTTTCATATGTATTTGGTGTTGTAATGCTTGGAATTGCGATAACATTCTTGTCAAGAATTCTTCCAGATGCTATAAGCTTACTTCTTTGGGCACTGCTGTTTATAGGAAGTGCTATCTATGCTGGTGCATTAGAGCCTTTCAAAGATGAAATTAAAGGAGCATCTAAACTTATAAAAGTTTTTGCTATCACTCTTTTAGCTTATGGATTTATTGTTATGGTAGGAGCATTTACAGGTGGTTCAAATATCTTTGATCCTCTTAAAAAGCTCTACTCTACAAAAATTATAAATGGAGCTTCTAGTGAACAGTTAAAGTTTACAACAGTTGCAACGATAGATGAGCTAAAAGATGCTATTTCAAAAAGTGAAAAACCTGTGCTTATTAATTTTACAGCTGTCTGGTGTGTAGCTTGTAAAGAGTTAAAGGAGATAACTTTTGTTGATCCAACTGTTATATCACTTATGAACAAATTTACACTTTTAAAAGTTGATGTTACGGATAATTCAAAAGAAGATAAAGTGCTTCAAGAAGCTTATGGGGTTGTAGGGCCTCCTGCAATAATATTTTATGATAAAAACAAAAATGAGTTAAAAGCAGATAAAATGATAGGTTTTAAACCACCGCTTGAGTTTATACCGATATTAAAAAAAGTGTTAGGGGAATAGATGTTAATTACTATTGGAGTTATATTTTTTATCTATATTTTAGTAAAAGTTTATATCTCAGTTATGGAGATTGGTTATGTGAGCCAAGAGAAGAAAAATCGTGCAGTTATCTTGACTCCTTCAAACTATATAAAAGCTGCTGAGTATAAGATAGCAAGCCAAAGGATGGATATAGTAGGCTCACTTGCTGAGTATATAGCTTTTATATTTTGGATAGGTTTTGGTTTAAAGTGGCTTGAGGGTCTCATAATGGTTGATGATATGGCTATAAAATCTGTCCTTTTTGTACTTGGTTTTGGTCTTGTTGGTTTTATCTTCTCTCTGCCTTTTGATATATATAAAACTTTTATTTTAGATAAGAAGTTTGGTTTTTCAAACATGGATGCAAAACTTTTTATAACTGACATGCTTAAATCATCTTTGATGTTCATAATCTTTGCATCTTTAATCACTTGGGCAATTGCAAAGATAATTATAAATATTGACGACTGGTGGCTTTGGGGATTTGGGCTAATTTTTGCCATTATGATAATTATAAATGTCATCTATCCAACTTTGATAGCTCCAATTTTTAATAAATTTACAATACTTAAAAATGAAGAGCTTAAAGAGTCAATTGAAAAACTACTATCTTCTGTAGGATTAAAAACTGATGGTGTATTTACAATAGATGCAAGCAAAAGAGACAATAGACTAAATGCCTATTTTGGAGGACTTGGAAAATCTAAAAGAGTTGTTTTATATGATACTTTGATAGAAAAACTTAGCAAAAATGAACTTTTGGCAGTTTTAGGACATGAGCTTGGACATTTTAAACATAAAGATATAATCAAAAATATCGCAATGGTAGGAGGTCTTCTATTTTTAACATTTTTTATATTTGGAAATCTTCCACAGGAGCTTTTTGATACTATCGGCATAGAAAATACCCCCTACTCTATAATTGCTATGATTATGATATTTTCTCCAATTCTTTCACTCTTTTTTATGCCTCTGTTTGGTTTGATGAGTAGAAACAATGAATATAAGGCTGATGAATTTGGAGCTGAGTGTGAGAGTAAAGAGGATTTAGCTTCAGCTTTACAAAAGTTAGCAAATGAAAACAAAAGCTTTCCAAAATCTCATCCTCTTTTTATATTTTTCTACCACTCACACCCTCCTCTTGTTGAGAGATTAAAAAGACTTGGTGTCAAGATTGACGATTAAAGAGGCTTTAAAAGAGGCTTCAAAAGAGCTTAAAAGCTATAAAGAAGCCTCTATAATTTTACAGTATTTTTTAAAATGTGATGAAGTTTATATTATTTTAAATGATGATAAAACTCTTGAAGACTACAAAAATTATAAAAAACTGATAAAAAGACGATTAAATAGCGAACCAATAGAGTACATCACAAACTCTGTTAGCTTCTACTCACAAAAGTTTTTTATAAAAAAAGGAGCTTTGATACCTCGCCCTGAGAGTGAACTTCTGATAGATAAAGCTCTAAAAATCATAAACAAAGGTTTCAAAATCGCTGAAATTGGTGTGGGCTCTGGAGTTATATCAATTATGTTAGCAAAACTTATAGAAGATATAAAAATAACAGCCACC
The DNA here is from genome assembly GCA_027068765.1 of Campylobacterales bacterium. Taxonomy (GTDB): domain Bacteria; phylum Campylobacterota; class Campylobacteria; order Campylobacterales; family QNZT01; genus SZUA-1433. The sequence continues at coordinate 2,024 of JAMOMC010000060.1, read as the reverse complement.
GACATCTCAAAAGAAGCTTTAGAGATAGCCAAAATAAATGCCAAAAATTTTAAAGTAAACGATAAAATAAGCTTTATTAAGACAAATTATCTCGATAATGTTAATGAAAAATTTGATATGATTATCTCAAATCCGCCATATATCGCCAAAAATTTTGCTTTAGAAAAACCTCTATCATATGAGCCACAAAATGCACTTTTTGGAGGAGATTATGGAGATGAGATGCTAAAAGAGATTATCGATCTTTGGGTTAAGAGAAAAACACCCTATCTACTATGTGAAATGGGATACGACCAAAAAGAGTCAATGAGCAGTTATTTTATAAAAAAAGGTATAAAAGAGTACTCATTTTATAAAGATCTCCAAGGATTAGATCGTGGATTTGTTGCTTTTAAAGGAGCTTAAGATATGAACACCATCATAGAGTTTAAAAATGTTCATAAATATTTTGGTGAAAAAAAAGTTCTCACAGGGTTAAATTTCAAAATCAAAGAGGGAAATGTAGTTGTCATAATGGGACCCTCAGGTACAGGAAAATCAACGGTCATAAAACTAATCGTTGGACTTTTAAAACCAACAAGTGGTGAAGTGCTGGTTGAGGGGTTAAACATACCTGATTTAAATGAAAAAGAGCTTTTAGAGATTCGCAAAAAAATAGGTTTTGCTTTTCAGTTTGGAGCTTTGTTTGATAGTATGACTATATATGGAAATATCTCTTTTCCCCTTCTTCAACACAGCCAATTAAACGAAAATGAGATAAAAGAAGAGGTTATAAAATCACTAGAGCTTGTAGGTTTAATCCCTGATGAAGTTATGCATCTCTTCCCACATGAGTTAAGCGGAGGGATGCAAAAAAGAGCAGCCATCGCAAGAACTATCATATTAAGACCTGATATAATTTTATATGATGAACCAACATCTGGTCTTGACCCAATTGCAAGTGACTTAATCAGTCGTTTGATTGTAAAGTTGCAAAAAGAGTTAGGAACAACTTCGATAGTAATCTCTCACGATATAAATGAGAGTTTCAAAATTGCAGACCAGATGATAATGCTTTATGATGGAAAAGTACTAGCAAATGAAGAGAGTGAGTTTTTTAAAACCTCAAAAAATCCTATCATCCGGCAATTTATAGATGGTGTTAGTGAACTTTAAACCATAAAAATTGTGATATAATATGCTAAAAATTTTATGGTTTATTAAGATAAAAACTATAATTGTTTAAAAACTGAGGATAAAATCATGTTAGCAATAGAGCAGATATTGACTGAGATTTCACCTATGCAACCACTTGAAAAAGTTAAACTAATTGATAAGATTTTAAACTCTCTTGAGCCACCAAATCAAGAGATAAGTGAAATTTGGCAAGAGGAAGCAGAAAAGAGAATCAAAGCATATGATAAAGGTGAAATATCCTCAATTTCAACAAAAGAGTTGTTTAAAAAATATGGCAAATAGCCCATGACAAATATCGAGTTTCTACAACTTGCAGAAGATGAACTACAAGACACTTTTGAATATTATGAATATCAACAAAAAAATTTAGGTTTGCGATTTGTTGATGAAGTTTATAAGTCCGTTAAATTAATAAGCTTTTATCCTAATGCTTGGACAAAAATCTCTAAAAACACAAGACGATGTTTGATAAAAACTTTTCCTTACAGTATCATATACCAAAACAGAAGTGATAAAATCCTCGTTGTAGCCATTGCAAATCTTCACAGAAAACCAGATTATTGGATTGATAGATTGTAACAATTATTGTCGCTACAAAAACATGAACAGATGTACAAATATATTTAGGACTAAAGCCTAAATATAAAGCTAAAACCTCACTTTCAATTTTATGCAAAAAGCTATACTTTAAACCTCTTCACACTTTTTTAAATTCTCCATAGCTCTACTCATAAAACTATCAGGTGTATCATCATTCTCGTGCATAGAGATGCCATAGTTTAACTCTACTCTCATATTTATAAATGTTCTAGCCTCTACTATACTTTTTATAAGATGCGAAATCTTCT
>JAMOMC010000059.1 GCA_027068765.1 Campylobacterales bacterium | reverse complement strand
AGATTGTATGCTATTTGTGTTTTATCTACATAAGTATAATTCTCTTTGATAATATCTGAAAATGTCTGTATGCCTATTGGTAGTTTTTTCATAAATAGATTCAATCTCCTTTGTTACTGTAAGCAATATCCTAATTCCAAAATAACTTGAAGTTATTTTAGCACAATTTGGTCTAAAAAACTACCTAAAAGAGATTTTTGGATACTATCGCTCAAAAATACAAAAATAGGGTAATTTCTATGATAGACTTTAAAACTTTAAGCGACACTTACGACACACCACTTTATATTTATGATTTTGATTATATTTCCACTAAATACAGTGAGCTAAAAGAGTCATTTCGTGCCAAAAAATCCCTCATCTGTTATGCTGTAAAAGCTAACTCAAACCTCAGTGTTATTAAACATTTAGCAGATTTAGGAGCTGGTTGTGATTGTGTCTCAATTGGTGAAGTTAGAAGAGCATTTTTGGCAGGTGTGTCTAGCTATAAAATTATCTTTTCTGGTGTTGGGAAAAGAGATGTGGAGATAAAAGAAGCAATTGAAAAAGATATACTTATGATAAATCTTGAAAGTTTTGCAGAGCTTATGAGAGTTGAAATTATGGCAAAAGAGTTAGGAAAAATTGCAAGAATAAGCATAAGAGTAAATCCAAATATCGACCCAAAAACTCATCCATACATCTCTACTGGACTTAGTGAAAATAAGTTTGGTGTAGATATAGAAGATGCAAAAAGAATGTACATAAAAGCTAAAAATTCAGAGTTTCTAGACCCTGTTGGGATTCATTTTCACATAGGTTCCCAATTAACCGAGCTAGAACCGATTCAAAAATCAAGTGAAATTGTAGCTGATTTGGTTAGAAATTTAAAAGTTTTAGATATAAATATTAAGTTTTTTGATATTGGTGGAGGACTAGGTATAAGGTATAAAGATGAAGTATTGATAAAGCCTTATGATTATGCTCAAGCTATATTTAGCACTCTTTTTACTCTTGATGTGACAATTATCTGTGAACCTGGTAGATTTTTAGTTGGAGAGAGTGGATATTTTTTAACTAAAGTTCTTTATGAGAAACAAAATGGAGATAAAAGATTTGTTATAGTTGATGGAGGTATGAACGACCTTATAAGACCATCTCTTTATAATGCTTACCATGATATAGAGGTTTTGAACAATGAAAACGAAAAAACTTTAACAGATGTTGTTGGTCCTGTTTGTGAAAGTGGTGACTTTTTTGCAAAAAATATAGAGTTACCAAAAACAGAACATAATGATCTTTTAGTAATTAAAAATGCAGGTGCTTACTGTTATACGATGAGTAGCAACTACAACACAAGAGCAAAAGCAGCTGAAGTTGCTTTAGAAAATGGCAAAGATAGACTCATACGAAAAAGAGAAAATTTTGAAGATATGATAGCTTTAGAGAAGGAGTTTATAAAATGACTTTAAATGATTTAAGATTAGAGATAAACAGTGTTGATGATGAGCTTTTAACACTTCTAAATCAAAGAATGGAGTATGTAAAAAAAGTAGGCAAACTAAAGCACAACGACGGCTCTAGCATCTATCGCCCTGAGAGAGAAAAAGAGATAATTGAGAGACTTTGCAAACAAAATAATGGAGCTTTAAGTGATGAAGCGATTGAAGCGATTTATATGGAAATTTTTGCAGTTAGCAGAAATCTTGAACTTCCTGAAAAAGTCGCATATTTAGGACCTGAGGGGAGTTATTCTCATCAAGTTGCAGAGAGTAAATTTGGGGCGATGAGTTATTATCTTCCACTAAATTCAATTGAATCTGTTTTTAAAGTGCTTGATAATAAAGAGGCAAAGTTTGGAATAGTTCCAATTGAAAACAACACAGATGGTGCAGTTGGAGCTACACTAGATTGTCTAAAAAAATATGACTCTTTGATAGTTTCTGAGACTTTTATGGATATTCATCACTCATTTGCCACAGTTTCAGAGAATTTAAAAGATATAAAACGAATATACTCACATCCTCAAGGCTACAATCAATGTAAAAATTTTCTCGAAGAGCATTTTTTACAAGATATAGAGTTTGTGCCAACAAGATCGACTTCAGCAGCAGCAAGAAGAGCAAAAGAGGATCCAAACTCTGCAGCTATTTGCTCACATATCGCTGCAAAACTTTATAAACTTCCTATACACTTTGAAAAGATAGAGGATAATTTGGCAAATAGAACTAGATTTTTAATTCTAAGTGATTTTAAAAATCAGCAAAGTGAACACGACAAAACTACAATTTTAGCTAGAACAGAGGATAGACCAGGAAGTTTAGTAGATTTTTTACAAAGCTTTCAAGATATTGGTATAAATCTTACAAAGATTGAGTCTCGCCCAATAAAAGAGAAAAAATTTCAATCAATCTTTTTTATAGACTTTAAGGGTCATATAGACAACGAAAAAATAAAAACACTCATAAAAAACTCACCAAATAAAATAAAGTGGTTGGGCTCTTATGTAGATGGAGAAAAAAATGAAATTTAACAGACAATTAGAGAGTATCAAAACTTATGAGGGTGGAAAACCAATAGAGTTAGTTGTAAGAGAGTTTGGGATAGATGCAAAAGATATAATAAAACTAGCATCTAATGAAAACCCTTTTGGAACAAGTCCAAAAGTTATAGAGTCGATAAAACAAAACTCTAATCAAGTTCACATGTATCCAGATGATAGTATGATAGATTTAAAAACTGCACTAGCCAAAAAGTACAATGTTGATAGCAAAAATATCATTTTAGGAGCAGGAAGTGATCAAATTATCTCATTTGCTATAAATGCTAAAGCAAATAGGCATAAAAAAGTTTTAACGGCAAAAACCACCTTTGCAATGTATGATATTTATGCCAAACAAATCGGTGCAAAAGTTATAAAAACTCCTTCACATCAACACAATTTAGATGACTTTCTGCATCTTTATAAAAAAGAGAAAGATATAGGAATTATATTTTTATGTCTACCAAATAATCCTCTTGGAGAGTGTCTGGATAAAGAGGATGTTTTTAATTTTTTAAAGAATATTGATGAAAATACCTTGGTAGTGATTGATGGTGCTTATCAAGATTTTGCTAAATTTAAAGATGCAAAAAAAGAGATCTGCCCAAAAGAGTTAATCGAAACATTTCCAAACACACTATACCTTGGTACATTTTCTAAATCATATGGACTTGGAGGACTTAGGGTTGGTTATGGAATTTCTAATATAGATATCATGGATGCACTTTATAAAATGAGACCACCTTTTAATGTTACAACTCTCTCACTAAAGGCAGCTCTTGAGTCACTGGAAGATAAAGAGTTTATCGATAAAACTATGCAAAATAACTTCAAAGAGATGAAAAAGTATGAAGATTTTGCAAAAGAAAATAAAATAGATTTTATAAATAGCTATACAAATTTTATTACTTTCACATTTTCCGATAAAAAAAGCTCTAAAAACATAGCTCAAATATTATTAAAAAAAGGTATAATAATCAGAGATTTAACATCTTACGGTGTTAATGGCATAAGGGTCACCATAGGGACACCTGAACAAAATAGCAGATTTTTAAAAACCTTCAAAGAGGTTTTAACTTTATAGGAAGAGAATGGACTTTAAAACGCTACTAGAGCAAATTACAGCACTTTTTCAGAGCTTAACAACCAAACAAAAAGCAATTATTGGTGGAGCTACTCTAAGTGTTGTTGGGTTTATAATCTTTTTAGTCCTTTTTACAAATAGTAAAAATAACGATGACTACGGATATAGAGTACTATTTGACAACATTACACCATCAGACTCCGCACTTGTAATTGAACAACTCGAAAAAGATGGGATTCCTTACAAAATTTTAAGTGAAGGGACTATAAAAGTTCCAAAAGAGTTTGTATATAAGCAAAGAATCACCATTGCAGCTCTTGGAATTCCTAAAAATTCTAAAGTAGGATTTGAACTCTTTGACCAACAGAGCTTTGGAGAAACAGACTTTGCACAAAAGATAAAATATCTTCGAGCTTTAGAAGGAGAGCTAGCTAGAACAATTGGAAGTTTAACTCCAATAGAAGATGCAAAAGTACACATAGCTTTACCAAAAGATAGTGTTTTTGTAGAAAAATCAGCCAATCCAACTGCATCTATTATACTAAAGATAGATTCAAATTTAAAACTTACAAACAAACAGATAGCAGGTATAAAAAATTTAGTCTCAGCATCTGTTTCAAAATTAACCACAGAAAATGTAAAAATTGTAAACCAAAATGGAGAGTCTTTAGGAAATCAAACAGATGATGGATTTGAGTCCGACATGGTAGCTGCACAGATAAAATATAGAAATGATTATGAGAGAGCTTATGAGAGAAAGATTGAAAAAATTCTAGCTCCAATTTTAGGAGGAGAAAAAAAAGTTGTTGCCAAAGTATCTATCGATTTTGATTTTGAACAAAAGAGTGTAGTTAGTGAATTTTTTGATCCTGAATCTGTTGTAAGAAGTGAACAGAGCACTGAAGAGTTAAAAGAAGGCTCCAAAGATCAAGATATAGGCGGAGTTCCAGGAGCCATTAGCAATATAGGTCCAGTACAAGGAATAGATGAAAATAAAAACAAAGGTGAAAAGTACGAAAAAAGTACAACAACAACAAACTATGAAATCTCCAAAAAAGTGACAAATATCAAAAGTGAATTTGCAAGAATAAAAAGAGTCACAGCTTCTGTTGTAGTTGATGGAAAATATATACAAAAAGAGAGTGATGGAATAAGTGAACTTCAATATATTCCATTAGAGGGTAGTGAAATAGATGCAATTACAAATATCGTAAAAAATAGTTTTGGTTTTAATGAAAAAAGAGGTGATGAAGTAGCTGTTAGTAATTTTGAATTTAACCCTCTTTCACAAGAAAAACCAAAAGATTTAGCATCAAATGTATCTGAAATTGCAAATAATTATATAAACCCTCTGCTTCCACTTTTTAAATTTCTTTTTGCTGCCATTTTACTATTTATATTTTATAAAAAAATTATTGCACCTTTTGGAGAAAAAATGCTTCAAGACCACAATGTCGAAGAGGAGCTTATAGAAGAGATTATAATTGAAGATAATAAAGAAGATAGTGACACTTTAAAAGAGTACAATGAAGCTAAGAAAAAAGCCGAAGAAGAACTTGGAATTTCAGGACCTGTAGATAAAGAGGAGATAAAACATGAAGTTCTTTTAGAAAAAATCCGTGCAGAAATTGAAAGCAACCCTGAAGAGGCAGCTAAAATGATAAAAAATATGATAGAAAGCGAAAAAGAGTTTTAAAATGAATACAATACTTACCGATGAGCAAAAAGCAATTTATACCGAACTTGGAACTGACAAAAAAATTGCAATACTGCTAACACAACTTGGAGATGAAGTAACCTCTAAGCTTTTTGCGAGTTTAGATGTTAGCTTGGTAACAGATCTCACAGCAGATATTGTTAAACTTGAAAATGTGGACAAACCAATAGCAACAGCAATACTTGAAGAGTTTGTTGCACTTTTTCAATCAAATAAATATATTGTAAATGGTGGCTTAGAGTATGCAAGAGAAATTTTGTTTAAAACTTTTGGACCTGAAACTGCACAAAATATACTAAATAAACTCTCAAAAGACCTCAATGAAGCTCAAAGTTTTAACTACCTTGCAAAAGTAAAACCTGAGCAATTAGCTGATTTTATCATCACTGAACACCCTCAAACAATAGCACTTATTTTAGCCCATATGAATCCTGTTGATGCTGCTGAAACTCTCTCATTTTTTGAAGATGATCAAAAAGCAGATGTGACAATTCGTATGGCAAATTTAGGAGATATTTCACCTGCAATTATAAAAAGAGTCTCCGCTGTATTAGAGAGTAAATTAGAGTCTTTAACCTCATATAAAGTAGAAGTAGGTGGTCCTCGTGCGGTCGCTGAAATGCTTAACAAATTAGGTCAAAAAGCAACCAAATCGACAATGGACTTAATTGAAAAATCAGATAATGATCTTGCAAATGTAATAAAAGAGCTAATGTTTACTTTTGAAGATATTGAAAAGCTAGATGCCACTGCAATTAGAGAACTTTTAAAAGTACTAGATAAAAACCAATTAATGGTTGCACTCAAAGGAACAGGAGCAGATCTTAAAGTGAAATTTACAGAAAACATGTCCCAAAGAGCTGCTGAAGCTTTTGACGAAGAGATGGAGTTTTTAGGTGCTACAAAAGTAAAAGATGTTGAAGAAGCACAGAGAAAAATTGTTGATGAAGTACAAAAGCTCGCAGAAAAAGGTCTTATACAAGTTGGCGAAGCTGACGAGATGATTGATTAATTATGAGCAATATTATAGATCCAAAAAAATCTAAAAAAATCAATATAGAAAAATATAAATTTGGACAGCTAGATATAAAAGAAAACCAAGTTAATACATTTAACAGTGAACTTTTCAAAGATAATATAGATGAAAAAAAAATAGAAACTAAACAAAAAGAGCAAAAAGACCCTTCATATGAACTACTAGAAAAGGTAGAAACACTAACTTCGCAAATAGTTACACTTCAAATGGAGCAACAAGAGCAAACAAAAGAGTTTGAAAGCAAACTAGAAGCAGAAAAAATAAGTCAATTTGAAGATGGTAAAAATGAGGGAATTAAAGAGACACAAGAGATGTTTGCAAATGAAAATGATGATCTTAAAAATCAACTCATAAGATCTATCACACTTTTAGATGAGCAAAAAAACACTCTTGATGGGGTGTTTAAAAATATTGAAGAAGATTTAGTAGAGAGTGCCATTTTAATAGCTAAAAAAGTGATTAAAAAAGAGATTGAAATAGATTCTAAAAAAATTGCAAAATCTATAGCATCTGCTCTCATTGATACCTTAAAAAGTGTAAGAAACCTAACAATTAAAGTAAATCCTAATGATTTTAAAGAAATATCAGAACATTTTAATCAAGACTCTATTAAGATACAAGAAGATGAAGCTATAAGTCGTGGTGGTGTAGTCATACTAAGTGACTCTGCAAACATTGATGGAACTATCTCCTCTCGGTTAAATAAAGCGATTGAACTTATTGGAAAAGAGTAAATATATGAACATAAAAGAGTATAGTGTTGATGAGCTAAATGAATTGTGCAGTGATATACGAAAAAAAATCTTAGAGACAGTTAGTAAAAATGGTGGTCACTTAAGCTCTACACTTGGTGTTGTTGAGTTGATAGTTGCTATGCATTATGTTTTTGATGCTAAAAATGACCCTTTTATCTATGATGTATCTCATCAAGCATATGCCCACAAACTTTTAACAGATAGATGGGATGAGTTTGAAACATTAAGAGAATTTGGAGGTATTAGTGGATATACAAAACCTAGTGAATCTCCTTACGACTACTTTATAGCTGGTCATAGCTCCACTTCAATCTCTCTAGCAGTTGGTGCAGCAAAAGCTATAAAGCTTAAAAATGAAAATCGTCTTCCTATTGCTTTAATTGGAGATGGCTCAATGAGTGCTGGTATGGCTTATGAGGCTATGAATGAATTAGGAGATATAAGACTTCCTGTTGTTATTATATTAAATGACAACGAGATGAGTATCTCTAAACCAATTGGAGCTATTAGCAACTACTTATCACAAGTATTAGCTGGACGATTTTATCAAAAAGTAAAAGAGAAAACTACACAAGTATTAGAACACCTTCCCCAGAGTGCTACTTATATCGCTAAAAGATTTGATGAAAGTCTTAGGCTTATAACTCCTGGATTACTATTTGAAGAGCTTGGATTAGAGTATATTGGACCAACTAAAGGGCATGATATTGAAGCTTTGATTGAGTCTTTTACGATTGCAAAGGAGTTAAAAAAACCTGTTATAATTCATACACAAACAACTAAAGGCAAAGGATATGAGATTGCTGAAGGATATTATGAACATTGGCATGGTGTTGGTAAATTTGATATAGATAGCGGAGAGCCGATAGAAAAAAATGGTGCAAAAAATGCAACTAAAATGTTTGGCGAAGCACTACTAGAGTTAGCTCTTAAAAAAGAAAATGTTGTAGGTGTTACAGCAGCCATGCCTAGTGGTACAGGTATTAAAACACTTATAGACAAACTACCTGAGAGATTTTGGGATGTAGCAATTGCTGAACAACATGCAGTTACATCTATGTGTGCTATGGCAAAAGAGGGGTTTAAACCTTTTATAGCTATCTACTCTACATTTTTACAAAGAGCTTATGATCAGGTTATCCATGATGCTTGCATCATGGAGCTTCCTGTTGTTTTTGCAATAGATCGTGCTGGCATAGTTGGTGAGGATGGAGAGACACATCAAGGAACTTTTGATATATCCTATCTAAGAGCTATCCCCAATATGACACTTTTTGCACCAAGAGATGAAAATAGCTTAAAAGAGGTCGTAAGCTTTGCTTGTGAGATGAAAACCCCCTGCTCTTTCAGATACCCAAGAGGAGAATTTCTACCATGTGAGGGAGAAAATAAACCTCTAGAGCTTGGAAAATCACAACTACTTAAAATTGGCAAAAGCGATGTACTTTTAATTGGTTATGGAAATGGAGTTGGTAGAGCTTGCATGACTTCTAAACTATTAGATATTGATGTCTCTATATTAGATCTTATTTTTGTAAAACCACTAGATGAGAATATGTTAAGAGAGTTAGCAAAAAGCCATAAAAGATGGTTTATATTTAGTGATAGTGCAAAAATGGGCGGTGTTGGTAGTGCTATTTTAGAGCTTGGTATCAAAGGTGTTGAAATTGTATCTTTTGAGTATGATGATAAATTTATAAAGCATGGTGATACAAAACTAGTGGAAGAGTATATGGGAATTTTACCTAAACAACTAGCAGAAAAAATCTTACAAAAGTAAAAAAGATGCTAGCCATTCAGTAGCAAAAAAATCAAATATAATAGTACCTCATATAAACAATTGAAAGTACATAATTTTTACTAGAACAATAAAAAAAAATTACACTTTTAACTTAAAATGCCGATATTTGCTACTAACCTAAGGAGCACATTGATGGAAACTACTGCAAATATAAATGATTCTAAACTTTTAAAAGAGTATAAAAAGGTAGTAGATGCCTCTGCTATCGTCTCCAAAACAGATACAAAAGGCATTATTACTTATATCAATGATGAATTTTGTAAGATTTCTGGCTTCACAAGAGAAGAGCTTATAGGAAGATCCCACAATATAGTAAGGCATCCCAATATGCCCTCTTTTGCATTTAAAGATTTGTGGAGTACCATAAAATCTAAAAAAATTTGGAAAGGAATTGTTGAAAATTTGAAAAAAGATGGTGGATCATATTTTGTAAAAGCGACAATAGTTCCAGTACTTGATGAAGATGACAATATCATAGAGTTTATCGGACTTCGTGAGGATATAACAGAATTAATTCAAAAAGAGAAAGAAATAGAAAGATTAAATGGTAAAAATTTAAAAGCTGTAACAGACAAAGCATTTGAGCTAAACACCAAACAAATACTAAAGTCTATTCCCGTACCTTTGATTTCCATAGATAAAAACGACAATATACTACATTATAATGATGATTTTTTTGATTTATTTGATATAGACATAGCAAATAATTTTTTAACAAATCTTACAAATGATTGTGCGAATATTGAAGAGATTATAGAACTTGATAAAAGTGTAGATTGTTTAATTGATTGGAAAGATGAATTGATTGCATTTAACGACGATTATGATGTATCATTCAAAAATGAGAGTAATGGAAGAAGATTTTCTCTTCGATTAAAAGAAGATAAAGAGAGTACTTTTATAGTAGCTTTTATGAACGGTTAACAGATGGTACATACAAAAAAACTTTTACGATTAAATAACTCTCCTGTTTTTATAAAACATAATGAGAACAATATAGATATGATTGATAATAACTTTATACATTATCGTCTGGATAGTTCAACTTATAGTATTGATAAAAAAACAGCCATAAAAAAAGAGTTAACCCTACATGAGTATACAAAAGTTTTTGACATATCAAATAACTCACTTCATGCTTATCCCAAAAAAGATACAAAGTCTATAACTTTTATCGAAGATAATGCGGGTTTAAAAATTGTTAAAAATTTAAAACTAGAAGAAGCCGCATCTATAACTAAATTTTCCAATAATTCAAAAATAGTTCTAATTGGTAGCGACATAGGTGATTTATGGATATATGATATAGATGTAAAAAAAATTATTTATACCTTAAACCCAAGAGCTGATGAGATATCTTCTATTATCTTTACAAAAAATGACAAACTTGTAGCAATTGGCTCATATGATAAAAAAATTGAAATATACAATACAGATAATTGGCAATTAACTCATACATTTGAAGCAGGATTTGTGGTTGAAGATATGGTTTTTTCAAGTGACAATGAGCATCTTTACTCTGCATTAAGAGATGGGAGCATCTTATCGTTTGAGCTAAAAACAAAAAAAATACTCTATAACAAAAACTTAGGACAACACTGGCTAACTACTATAAAAACATATAAATCAGATAACTATGCAGTAGTAGGAACAAGAGATAATACTTTTTTAATTGTTGATTTGAAAAAAGGAAAAATCCTTAAAAATATACCCTTACAAAACAGAGGATTGAACTCTATAGATTTTAATGAAAACAACCTTTACATGGCATTTGCTGATGGTAGTATACTTATATGTGATATGCAAAAAAACTCTAAAGAATCACTAGCTTCTCTTAAGATTGAAGATTTTGATAAAACTAAAAAGTTAATAGATGCAAATGCTCTTTTATATCTCGACGGGACTATAGAAAAACTTTATGAAAACAAAGAATTAGTTTTAAAAAAAATCATAACATTAATTGAACTTGGCAAACTTCAAGAGGCAACAGATGCAGCTTTAGCATTTATGGAGAATGAGGACTTTAGCAAAAAATTTGATTTATACATGTCTCAAAAAAGTGAAATTGCCCAATTTATCTCTTGTGTAGATAAAAAAGATTTTACAACAGCTTATAAACTGGCTGAAGAGTTTATATATATAAAAAAATTAAAAAAATATCACTCTCTTGAAGAATTTTGGCATAAATGTTTTAATGAAGCAAAAAATACAATTGCAAAAAATCCAAATAATAGTAGTGAGAAAATAAGAGCGAAAGGTCTCTTGCAAAGTTTTCTAAATGTACCTTCAAAAAATAGCTCAATAAAAAATTTATTAGAAAATTCAACTATATTTTTTAAAGCGGACACACTTTTAAAAGAGAAAAAATTCCCTCAATTTTTTGATTTAATCAAAGAGTATGAATTTTTAAAAGATACAAAAACTTATAACAAAGTGATTTCTATAACTGAACTTCTTTTAACAAATGTTAAAAAAGCTATAAAAATAAAAGATTATAAGAGTGCAACCCTAACAGCAAAAAGGTTACTAGAGTTTGCACCTGTAAAAGATAAAGCTCTAAATCAGCTAAAAAAGATATCCGTATTAGAAGATTTTGACAAACAGATAGAAGATAAAAATCTTATAGGTATTTTTAAACTTATCCAAGATAATGAATTTCTAGAACAAGAAATTAGATATTTTGAAGTTATTTCTGAGTTTGAAAATATAAATGAGAGTGCAAAAAAAGTTGCAATATCTGGAGATATCAAAGAAACTTTGCATCTACTTGAAGAGTATTTAAAGATTGACTACCTAAAAGATAGCATTGCTTTTACACTAAAATTAGCATACTTAAACTCAATAGATCCTGCTTTAAAAAAAGGGGAGTTACACTGGAAAAAAACTTTTTTAAATTATAGTGAACTTTATGGAAAAGATGAAGAGTTGAAAAACATAGCTATAAAAAACTCTGTATTAGATATATATGACTCATTGACAAATTGTGATGATATTAAAGGTTATAAAAAAAGAGCATTTAAAGAGAGTATAGCTGTTTTAAGTATATAAGTGTATTCTAAAACAAATTAATAAAAAATTTGGAGAATTTTAATGAAAAAAATTATTATAACTACTCTACTTTTGTTTATCTCTTTCGCTTATGCAAATCCACAAACTATACAATTGACAGAGGATACAAAACCTATCATAAATCCAATCAAAGGATTTAAAGGTTGGGATGCTAGCTGGGATGCTGCTTTTTTAAAAAAAGATGTAGGTCTCTCTTCAATAAAAAGACTTTACATTCCGCTAGATTCACTAATTAAAAAAATTAATGATAATGAGTATAAAGTTATAAATGATTTAAAACTTACTCATTTTGTAAAAACTACAGATAAGAAATCATTCAAAAAAAAGATATATCCAGGAGTGTTAGATGCTCTATTTGAAAATAATATAAAAATTATTCCCCGTATTGTTGCACATACCGATCCTGGATATAAATGGCTTACAGATTTAAATAGCTCAACATATTACAAAAGCAAAGAGTTTCAAAATATGTTGAAGTTTCTCATTCCAAAACTTGTGCAAAAATGGGATAATAACCCAAATATAGCTTATATTGAGATGGGACTTGTCGGCTCTTATGGTGAATTTTATGTAGATAAACACGATTATACTTTTTATGATGAAAAGACACTTAGTGTCCTAACCTCTGAATTTAGTAAGTTTAGAAAAAAACATGTAACTACTACAGGAATTGCAGGCTACAATAATAACATTCTTGAATATATTCCAAGTACCATACTTAGCAATAAATTTGGTATCGATTGGAACTCTTTTATCTCCACTCCATTGATAGAATTTTTTGGCTTAGCTCTTGAAGGAAAACCTACCCAAAACTGGACTGGCAATAAAACAATGAATACAAGTTTATGGAAAACAAAACCTTATGTTGGTGAAGTAGCTTACAATATAAATGTACCAAATACAGGTCTTGGAGGTATGGCATTTAAGGATGAAGCTACCTCTTTAAGAATGAAACAAAGCATTGAAGATCCTGCTATGGTTGATGTGTTGGTTAAAAATATTAGAAAGTACCACATGAGCGATTTATCGTGGATTTCAAACTATAAAAAAACACCAAAAGCCAATGAAGGAGCTAAAAAAATTCATAAAGCTTTAGGATATAGATTTATTCTAAAAGATGCAAGTTATAAAATGAATGTCAAGCAAGGTGAAAAAGTTGATATAAGTTTTAAAATATCAAATGATGGCTCTGCTCCATTTTATTATAAATGGTCACTAATTGTTAGTTTGATTGATAAAAATTTTAACATAGTTAGCAATACTAAAACAGATGTAGATATAACAAAATGGATAGAGGGAGATTATAGTGAAAATATCTCTTTATCAATTCCATCCAACACTCCAAATGGTAAATACTATATAGCTTTATCAATCCAAGAAAAAAACACTCCATCACTTAGATTTGCAAATATAAACTATTTTAATGGAGGTTACACTCCAATTGGTAGAATTGGTATAAAAGATAAAATAACTAGTCAAGTTATAGATTCAAATGTATTTGATAAAACAGATAAAGACCCAAAATTTAACTTAATTATATCTACAGATTTAAATTAGAAATAAAATATCATAAATCTATAACACTCCACTTAAGTTTTAAATATTTCTTTTTTTATGATAAAATTATCATAAAAAAGGTTTTTTATGACTAAAAATATTGTTATTATTGTAGGTTTTATATTGGTTGGGGTTATTGCATATCAGGCTTATTTGCTAGATAAAAACTCAACTACACCTCTCCTTCAAGCTAAAAAAGAGCAACCAGAGATAAGTATAGATATTGAAAAAATATCAATTGAAAAAGAGATAAAAGAGTTAAATAAACCCTCCATGCAAACTTCACAAACCAAATTTAATCCAGATGAGATGTTTGATGAAGAACTTATAAAAGAAGATTTAAATAGACTATTTAAAAATATTTTTGAAAATCCAAAGTTGCAAGAGGGTATAAAAGATGGTCTAAAAGAGGCTGAAGCACAACTACAAGAGGGAATTAAAGAGATGGAAAAAGGCTTTGGAGATTTAAGTTTAGAGCTAGAAAAACTATCTTATGATGATCCATTTTTTAAAGATCTATTTAGCACTTTGACAAACAAAAACCAACTACATTTTATAGACAGAGGTAAAGACTATTATCTCTCATTAGAGATTGCAGGTGGAGCTAATTCAAAAATAGATATAAAAGCTAAAGATGATTTTTTAACAATTTTAGTTTTAGAAAATATCGAAAAAACAGAGCAAAAAAACAACACTACTCTCCATATAAAAAGTATAAAAAAGCATAAAAATACTCTCTTTATACCAGCAGATGCACTCATAGATAAACTAAAAACAGAGTATAAAAACAATACCCTTGAAGTTGTAATACCTAAAAAGTGATAATTTTTTTTGTTTGTCGGTTTATTTTTGATATAATCAGATAATTTACATTATCAAAGGTTATAAAATGCTAACAAAAAGAGTCAATAGTCTATCACCATCACTAACAATTGCTATATCAACACTTGCGAATGAACTTAAAGCTGAAGGAAAAGATATCATCAGTTTTTCAGCTGGTGAACCTGATTTTGGAACACCAGAGATTATCAAAAATGAAGCAAAAAAAGCATTAGATGCAGACTTTACAAGATATACAGCAGTTCCTGGAACTCCACAGCTTCAAAAAGCAGTAGTAGAAAAATTAAAAAGAGACAACAATTTAAACTATAAACCATCTCAAATCATAACAAGCAATGGTGCAAAACACTCACTTTTTAATCTATTTCAAGCCCTTATAGAAGATGGCGATGAAGTTATCATTGGTGCTCCTTATTGGGTTACTTATCCTGAACTTGTCACTTATAGTGGTGGAAAATCTATAATTATTCAAACTACTGATAAAGATGGTTTTAAAATTACAGCAAAAAAACTAAAAGAGGCAATAACTAAAAAAACTAAAATGCTAATTCTAACAACTCCATCAAATCCAACAGGCTCAGTATACACAAAAACCGAATTACAAGAGATTGCAGATGTTTTAAAAGATACAGATATATTTGTAGCATCTGATGAGATGTATGAAAAATTAGTCTATGATGTAGAGTTCACAGCAGCTGCAAGCATAAGTGAAGATATGTATAAAAGAACAATAACTATAAACGGTCTTAGCAAATCAGTAGCTATGACTGGTTGGAGATTTGGATATTTAGCATCTCCAAATGATGAGCTTATATCTGCTATGAAAAAACTCCAATCTCAAAGCACTTCAAACATAAACTCTATCACACAACAAGCTGCTATTGTGGCACTTCTTGGCAAAGCAGATGCAGATATTGAGATGATGAGAAAAGAATTTCAAAAAAGAAGAGATTTAGCAGTAAAACTTTTTAATGCAAGCTCTAAGCTTTCAGTTTTAAAACCTGATGGTGCTTTTTATCTATTTGTCAATATTCAAAAAGTTACAAACGACTCTATGAAATTTTGCAAACAACTTCTTGAAGAAAAAGGTGTAGCATTAGTTCCTGGAGTTGGTTTTGGAAGTGAGGGGTATTTTCGATTTTCATTTGCTACTGATGAGAAAAATATCAAAGAAGGAATTGCGAGAATCATTGCTTTTTGTGATAATTATTAAAGATTTTTAATTTATATCCGATTTAGTATCTGAAGTAACAGAAAAAATAAAATTGGATGTAAATTAATTATGAATAGTAGAAGAGACTTTTTAAAAAAAAGTATCATCTTAGGAGCAGGACTAAGTGTCAGTCCTTATGAACTTTTTGCATATAGACTCCCAGTTGATAGAACTATAAAACTTTATAATGCTCATACAGGAGAACACTTAAAAGCTACCTATTGGTCAAAAGATCATTTTGTTAAAGATGAATTAAAAAAGATAAACCACCACCTAAGAGATCATCGAACAGGTGAAGTAGAAGATATGGATATAGAGCTTTTAGATCTGCTATATTCACTACAACTCATACGAGATACTAATAAACCTATCAAAGTTCTCTCAGGTTACAGATCTCCAAAAACAAACAAAATGTTAAGAGGGAAAAGTGAAGGTGTCGCTAAAAATAGTTTTCACCTAAAAGCCCAAGCCATAGATATAAATCTGCCAGGAACTGAACTTAAAAACTTAAAAAAATTAGCAACATTTCTTCGTCGTGGTGGAGTCGGGTACTACCCTAGAAGTGGTTTTATGCATATAGATACAGGTCCTATTCGATATTGGGGTTCTTAATTTTATAAAATCATGATATAATAGCGACTTAATTTTAAAAGAGAGGTGGTGATATCCACATGCCAGGTATAAATGTCAAACCTAACGAGTCATTCGAAGAAGCATATAGAAAGTTTAAAAAACAGACTGATAGAAACTTAGTTGTTACTGAAAAAAGAGCTAGAAAGTTCTATGAAACAGGTACTGATATAAGAAAAAAACAGAAAATTGCTGCTAAGAAAAAAGCACTCAAAAAACTTTATATGCTTAGACGATACGAGTCTAGACTATAATATTCTAAAAGACGGATTCTTTATCCGTCTTAAGTTCCTCTTTACAACAAATACATGATACAATAAATCCAAAAAATCCAAATTGTTTACTATATAATTTAGAATAAAATAAAAAAGGATCTACATATGATGGAATTTCTTCTAACAGATTTACTTTGGTGGCACTGGATAATTCTCGGGCTTATTTTGATAATGAGTGAAATTTTTGTGCCACTTTTTATCGTACTTTGGTTTGGGGTTTCTGCTCTTATTGTCGGAGTTGTAGATCTTGGATTTGAAACTTCATTTGTGAGTGAGCTAATCTTATGGATAGTCCTTTCAGTTGTATTTTTAGTGTTATGGTTTGTCTTTTTGAAAGATAAAACCATCACAAGAAGTGGACAAAGCGACTCAAACCTAAATACAAAAGGAGTAGTAAGTAAAAAAATTGACTTTGATAGTAGAGGAAAAGTAAAATTTGATACACCTGTACTTGGAAGTAGAGAGTGGCAAGCTAATGCTGATGAATCTATAGAAGTCGGTGAGAGTGTACATATCGTTGAAGTTCATGGACAACTTATAAAAGTAAAAAAAGGATAAATAATGGAAATTTTAATAGTTTTACTATTTGTAGTAATCATAACCCTCTTTGCAGGGATAAAAATAGTTCCCCAAGGCGAAGAGTGGGTAATTGAAAGACTTGGTAAGTTTAACAAAACACTAAAGCCAGGTCTAAATGTCATCATACCATACATGGATAAAGTAAGACAGAAAATATCAACAAGAGATATAATTTTAGACATACCACAACAAGAGGTCATAACAAGAGACAATGCTGTCATACTTACAAATGCAATAGCCTTTGTAAGGGTTACCAATCCAAAAGATGCAATTTATGGAGTCGAGGATTTTACACTAGCAATCCAAAACCTCATAATGACAACTTTAAGATCAATTATCGGAGAGATGAAACTAGATGAAGCTCTCTCAAATAGAGAGATGATCAAAGCAAAACTAAAAGAGCAGATTATAGATGATGCCGCAGATTGGGGAGTGACTGTAAAGTCTGTAGAGATACAAGATATAACCCCTTCTGCTTCTATGCAAAAAGCGATGGAACAACAAGCGGCAGCTGAGAGAGAGAGAAGAGCCATAGAGACAAAAGCTGAGGGTGATAAAAATGCCATGATATTAGAAGCCCAAGGAAAACTAGAAGCTGCAAAAAAAGAGGCTGAGGCTCAAGTAGCACTTTCAGAAGCTTCAGCCCAAGCTATCAAAAATGTCTCCGAAGCCATACACGATAAAGAGTTACCAACAATGTTTTTATTAGGAGATCGCTACATAAATACACTAGAAAAGATGAGCCAATCTCCAAATAGCAAATTTGTAGTATATCCAGCAGATTTACAAGCTGCTATAAAAGGAATGTTAGGAAATGTACTTAAATAAAAGTACTAAAAAACTCAACCACTATGCACTAAAAGTGCATAGTTTTTACTAGCATGCTAGAACAATAAAAAACTAAATAATTCATAAAAAACACCATAACTTAAAGTAGAGATAAAAAAAATAGATATTTAAAATTCATATCTAAAAAATAATTTCTTTTAATTTGGCATCAATATGCTAGTATATCAACTACATTTATTATATAAAGGAAAAAAATGAAAGTAGTAGTAATCCAAGGTCCAAATCTAAATATGCTAGGTATAAGAGAGCAAAATATTTATGGTCCTATGAAGCTTGAAGATATTCACTCTCAAATGGAGGGGTATGCAAAACAAAATGGCATTGAGGTAGAGTTTTTTCAATCAAATTTAGAGGGTGAGATTGTTGATAGAATTCAAGAGTGCATAGATGATGCAGAGGGTATTATCATAAATCCTGCAGCTTATTCTCATACTTCTATAGCTATTAGAGATGCTATTTCTGCAGTTAGAATTCCTATTATTGAGGTTCATATCTCTAACATTTATGCTAGAGAAGAGTTTAGACATACAAGTTTGGTAGCTCCTGTTTGCACTGGTCAAATTAGTGGTTTTGGACCGTTTTCTTACCATCTTGCAATGATTGCTATATCACAAATTTTAAGCGAAGTTAGAGCGATGAAAGAGTCACAAAACAAACAACCTGCTGAATGATAAATTATATCCTAAGAAATGAGAATGCCGTATATCATGAATGCGGTTTCTCTTGCGATAATGAGCTTTTTATAAAGCTTGGAAGTGAAGCTTTTTTTATCACAGACCCTCGTTATACAACTGAAGCAAAACTAAAGGTAAGGGATGCAGAAGTTATAGAGGCTGCAAGAGATTTAAATAGTGAAGCTAAAAATATTTTAAGAAAATCAGGTGTAAAAAAAGTTTTTTATGATCCTTTAGATTTTACAGTTGGAAGTTTTGACAAGTTAAAACAATCTCTAAAAATCACCTTTAAAAAATCTCCAAATTTTTCACAAAAAAAGAGAATTATCAAAAGTGACAAAGAGATAGAACTCATAAAAACCGCTGTAAAACTTGGAAGTGAAGCTTTTGATAATTTTGCATCTTATCTTCAAAAAAATGGGGACAAAAAAAGTGAAAAGTATATCAATTTTGAAGCCCTTAGAGAGTTAACACAAAATGGCAAATATGACTTAAGCTTCCACCCAATTACTGCTATAAATGAAAATGCTGCAAAACCTCATGCATATGCAAATGAAAAAAAGCTAAATTTTGGAGATCTTCTTTTAGTAGATGCCGGATTAAAATATAAAAGATACTGTTCAGATAGAACAAGAACAGCAGAGTTTACAGATAATTTTAATTTTGAAAAAATGCAAAAATTTAAAAATAAAAAGATGCAAAAAATTTATGATATAGTTTTAAAAGCTAGTGAAGCCTCTATAAAAATAGCAGGAGCTGGTGTAAAAGCTAGTGATGTTGATAAAGCAGGACGAGATGTGATTGAAAAAGCTGGATTTGGAAAGTTTTTTATACATTCAACTGGACATGGTGTTGGTTTGGATATACATGAACTTCCTATGATTTCTAAAAAATCATCTGTAATACTAGAGGAAAATATGGTCTTTACAATTGAACCTGGTATCTATATACCAAATGAGTTTGGAATTCGCATAGAAGATATGGTGCAAATTTACCAAGATAAAGCTATTATTTTATAAATTGAAAAAAGTATTAAATAAAAATCTTACACTTTTTTATGATAAAAACTATCCATTTAAAGCTTCAAAAAAATCAAACAAAACTCATACAGTTACACTTGGCATCGGAGGAAATGTAGGAAATACAAGAGCAAGATTTCAAAAACTTTTTTTATCTCTTCAAAGAGGAGGTGTAGTTGATGTTATCTCAAGCTCCCCAATTTTAAAAAATCCACCTTTTGGATATAAAAATCAGAAAGATTTTTACAATGCAGTCATAATAGTAAAAACTAACCTAAATCCTAAAAATTTACTTAAGTTTGTTTTAAGAGTAGAGAGGTTTTTTAAGAGAGTTAGAAGTTTTAAAAATAGTCCAAGAACTTTAGACATTGATATACTCTTTTTTGATAAAATAAGCATTAAAACGAAAGATTTGGTTATTCCGCACCCCCATTTCAAAACAAGAGAGTCGGTATTGATACCTTTAGCACATATCGTTGAAAGAGCAAAAAAATGAAATTATTTACTTTTACCGCAACTTCTCCCTCAATTGCACTACAAAAAGCACAAAAAGCTTGTGGCAGAGATGCTTTAGTAGTTAGCACAAAACAAATACGAAAAAAATCACTCACAAGTGATGCACTTTATGAGTTGGTGATTGCAGTTGAGGATAAAGTTGCTTTAGAAAAACAGACAAAAACACCAAAATTAAAAGCTACTTTTGATGATGATATACTTGATAATATCTCAAAAACAGCCAAACAACTATCAAGATTAGAGAACCTAAGCAACCCACTTGAAAGCAGAGTGACTCAAAGTAGTATTGAGGCTATTAAAAGTGAACAAAAACATAGTGATTTTTCACAGCTAAAAGATGAGATAGGACTTTTAAGCGATAAGATAAAAATACTTCAAAACATGCTTTGGGATGAAAAAGAGGATGTAAAAGAGCTTAGTATTCCTCCTGAATTTGCAGAGATTTACAACAAAGCAAAAAGTTCTGGTATGAAAAAAGAGCATCTTGACGAGATTATGCAAGAGAGCATAAAACTAATGCCTCCATACATGAAAAATAGCAGTAAAACTGTAAAAAGATACTTTTTTGTACTTCTAAAAAAGATGATACCAACAAGAATTGAAAAACCAATATCCAAGGGTGAGAAAAAAATTATGATGTTTGTAGGACCAACTGGTGTTGGAAAAACTACAACTTTAGCAAAACTTGCGGCTAAATACTCATTTTTAAAACATAAAAACAGAGTTGGAATTATAACCCTTGATACTTATAGGATTGGAGCATTAGAGCAGATATTTCACTATGCAAAGATGATGAAACTTCCAGTCCAAGATGTTATAGATAGTGAAGATTTTAAAAAAGCCCTTAACTCTCTTTTGTATTGTGATTTGATTTTAATAGACACAGCTGGAAGTTCACAACACGATAAAGAAAAAATCTTAAAAATTGCAAACTTCTTAAAATCAACGGATCACAAAATAGATGTAAACCTAGTTTTATCTGCAACTTCAAAACTACAAGATTTAGAAGATGCTTATAAAAATTTCTCTTTTTTAGATATAGATACACTTATATTTACAAAGTTTGATGAGACTAGAGGTTTTGGAAATATCTTTTCACTTATAAAAAGCTCAGCTAAACCGACATCATATTTTTCAACAGGGCAAGAAGTTCCAGATGATATAGAAGAGGCTAGTGGTGATTTTTTAGTCTCCTGTATCTTTGAAGGATTTGTAAACAAAAAGGTTTATAGTTGAATACCCAAGCCAAAAAGCTAAGAGATATTAAAACTCAAAACAAAAATTTAAAGAGTAAAATTTTAGCTATAACAAGTGGAAAAGGAGGAGTTGGAAAAAGCACAATTGCTTCAAACCTTAGTTTTGTTCTCTCAAGTCGTGGATTTAAAGTAGCTATTTTTGATGCATCTATTGGGCTTGCTAATCTTGATATTATATTTAATGTAAAAATAAAAAGTAATCTCTTAAATGTATTAAAAGGTGAGTGTACTTTAGAAGATATCATAATAGAAGTAGAAAAAAATCTATTTTTAATTCCAGGGGAAAGTGGAGATGAGATTTTAAACTTCTACAATGAAGATATATATAGCAGAGTTCTTGAAAATTCAGAGTTTTTAAATACTTTAGATTATCTTATCATTGATACAGGTAGTGGAATTGGAAAAAATGTACAAACTTTTTTACAACATGCAGATGAAGTGATTGTTGTAACTATTCCAGACCCATCAGCTATAACAGATGCTTATGCTCTTATAAAAATTACTTCAGCCATAAATCAAAACATAAACCTTATAGTAAATATGGCCGAAAACCAAAAAGAGGGAGAGTTTATATATGAAAAAATTCAAAAAGTTGCAAAATCAAATATAGAAACCCAATTTTTCTTAAACTACTTAGGTTACATCTGTACATCAAGAGATATCTCTAAGTCTCTAAAATTTCGTCAACTCTTTTCAAAAACAAGACCCAACTCCCTACCATCTTTTCATTTAAATGAGATAGTTGATACTCTAGTCTTCCAACTAGAAAATCAAGCTCCTATTAAAAAAAATAAAAAAAGTTTTGGACTTTTTATAAAAAAATTAATTGAAAATATTTAATTAGCAAAAATTTGTTTCTTTTAAGCTAACTCTATCCTTTTATTTGATAAAATTAAAAAATCTTATAACTAGAGGAGTAAAAATGTTAAAAAAATTAGGTGTTGCAGTTGTTGCAGCTTTTATATCTACAAGTTCTATACATGCTTTTGGTCCACATGATGGGCTTGATTGTCTTGGTTGTCACTCTCCACACTTTGCTGTTGATGATAAAATCTTTGCTGTAAAAAATACACAGTTAACAAACCCTGTAAATGGTCAATCTTTAGAGGGCTTATCAGCTCCTAAATGTCTCGGTTGTCATCAGTTAGAGCAATTTGGTGGTGCTGGAATTAGACCTATTCATCTTCACACTACTCACCCTATTGGGATTGTACCAAATCCAAAAATAGCTTCAGTTCCTGTGAACTTGTTAAAAGATGGAAAACTTGACTGTATTAGTTGCCATGAGCCTCATCCATCAAATAAAAATGCACTTTATCTTAGAATTGATGTTGGGGAAAGTGCTTCAAGTATGCAAAACTTATGTGCTTTATGTCACTCTTCAAAAGTTGATATGGCAGGTGCAGGTTTAAGTATAAATACTATGAAAGTATTCTCAGCTATGGATGAATCAGCTGGAGCTGGAGAGTTCCCTGTAAATCAAGTTAGAGCACAAAACGATACACCAAAGTATATTAAACCTCTAGGAAAGTTACCTAAAAATGATCTTGTACCAAACTACCAAGATCAACCAGATTGGGTATATGCACCTACAATTAACCCTTATGCAAGTAGTCCTACTCCAACAACAACTGAGTAGTAAAACTTAATAGACTTGTCTTCTGACAAGTCTATTTTTAAAAAATATATACTAAAACAGTTTCTTTCCCAAATAAATTAAATATATTTTATAAAATACCAATAAAAATCAACTATACTAAAAACTGGCACATTAATTGCTTTGTTAATTTATAAGAAAACTTGTGAAGTTTCTGTAAGGTGTTTAATAGTGGAGTTTTAGTAAGATTTAATATTTACTATGAGGAAAATATTTGAGAAGTGAAAATTATGTTGCATTTTTTACAATTTGCGGTTTTTTCATCGGTATGATTTTCTCTATGGTAAAATTTAACTCTGCTGAAAGCTTTTTATTTGGCACACTTACAATCACACTTTTTTTCTACTTGTTCATACATTTAGTTTTAATCTTTTTTCTTAGTGATAAAGAGGTTGATGAAGATTTACTTTTTAATAAAAAAGAGTACGAAAACTTAGTCAACATACAAATATCTGAGATTAAAAAGAGAGAAAATGAAATAACTGCTCTTATAAAGAGTATAAACGGCCAAGAGCCAACAGAAAAAAAAGGAGTTTAAATTGATAAGTGCTATTGCTACGAAAGAGAAAAAAGAGGGACAATATACTAAGACAAATGAGGTTGTTATTCAATATTTACCAGCTGTAAGAGCTATGTCATTTAGATTAAAAGAGAGATTACCCTCGTCTATAGATGTAAATGATTTAATTGCAATTGGTGTTGAAGAGATGGTTAAACTCTCTAGAAGATATAATATGGAGCAAAATGATTCATTTTGGGGATATGCAAAAAAAAGAGTTTACGGCTCAATGTTAGATCATTTAAGAAGCTTAGATGTAGTAAGTAGAAACAATCGAAGATTAATAAAAGCAATTGATACAGAGACCAGCAAACACTTAACAGAACACTCCAGAGAACCTAGCGAGGAGTTTTTAGCAAAAGCATTAGGTGAGAGTTTAACAAAAATTAGAGAAGCAAAAACAGCAGCAGAAGTTGCAAATAATGTACCACTAAACGAACATATGTTAACTAATGAGAGTGAGAGCGTAGAATCTCGTGTTGAACAATCACAAATGATTGAAGCTGTTAAAAATATATTATCAACACTAAATGATCGTGAACAGACTATCATACAACTCTACTATTTTGAGGAATTAAATTTAAAAGAGATTAGTGAGATTTTAGAGATTAGTGAATCAAGAATATCCCAACTTCACAAGAAATTGATGAAGCAAATTAGAGAAAAACTAACACTTTAGGAATAAGATGGCAGATATATTAAGTCAAAATGAGATTGATGCCCTTCTTGATAGTAGTGATGAAGAGCAACATGAAGAAGTTGGGGCAGAGGAGAGTAGCGAAAAAATCATGCTTTATGATTTTAAGCGTCCAAATCGTGTCTCAAAAGAACAACTTCGTGCCATAAAAGGTATTCATGACAAGATGTCTAGAAACCTTGCATCTCATATATCTACAGTTATGCGATCAATCATCGAAATACAGCTACAATCAGTTGATCAGATGACTTATGGAGAGTTTTTAATGTCTCTTCCAAGCCCAACAAGTTTTAATATATTTTCACTAAAGCCTTTAGATGGAAGTGCCATACTAGAGCTCAACCCATCCATAGTCTTTCCAATGCTAGATAGACTTCTTGGTGGAAAAGGTGAGAGTTATGAAGGAGAGAGAGAGTTAACTGATATTGAGTTAAATTTGATAGAGACGATTTTAAGACTTATTATGAGTAAATTAAAAGATGCTTGGGGAGGTGTAGCTGAAATATATCCTATTGTTGAAGCAAAAGAATCAAGCCCAAATGTTATACAGATTGTTTCACAAAATGAGATTGTAATAATGATAGTTCTTGAAATCACAATAGGAGAGACAAGCGGTATGATAAATATAGCTTATCCTGTAATCTACCTAGAACCAATTTTATCAAAACTTGCAAATAAGGATATAATGCAAGGTGAGACAAATGCAAAGAAAAGTAAAAACAGTGAATTAAAAGAGTTAATTAAAAGAGCAGATATAACAAATGAGGGAATTTTAGGCAAGACTACCCTAAATTTCAAAGACTTACTAAATCTAAAAAAAGGTAGTATTATAAGATTGGATGCCCCAGCTAGTGATAGTGCTATCATCTCAATTGATAAAAAAGAGATATTTGAAGCTAGAATGGGAATACATAATCACCACAAAACACTTGAAATCACAAAAGTGATTAAAAATGATAAAGATGAGATAAAAGAGATTTTACAAAAATATGAGTTAGAAAAAAAACTGAAACTCCAAAAAATAAAAAAAGAAGCGGTAAATGAATAGTTTTATAAATCTGCTTATAGCAGAAACATCATCAGTAATAGAAGGCTTAACAGGTCAAGCACCAACAATTACAACAGAAGATGAACAAAAAATTGAAGGTGATTTAAAAATTGATGCTGCTATTGCTTTTGCAGTTTTATCTTGTGAAAAAGGACAAATTTCTTTATCCATGGAAACATCTCTTGCTACTTGTTTGGGTGATTTGATGCTTGGAGGTGAGGGAGAAGAGCAACTTAGCATGAATGAAGATGATATAGATGCAACTAAAGAGATAATTTCAAATATATTTGGAGCCGTATCTACAACACTATCAGCTCAAGATGACCTGCCCTCTTTAAATTTTGAACTTCAAAGTATTGACTATTTTGAAGATGGTCAAAACTTTGAAAACTTCTCTAAATTATATACAATAAAAACCAATATTGCAAATACAACAGCAAATATGTATATAGCAGGAGATAGTGAATTTATCTCAAATTTTGGTATTTTAGAAGATGATAATGATGACGATAAGAGTGCATCTACTCTAAGCGAAGATGAGCTTAAAAATATGGAACTTCTTTTAGATGTGGCTCTTCCTATTAGAGTTAGAATCGGGACAAAAACTGTTCTTTTAAAAGATGTATTAAATATGGACATCGGTTCAGTTGTGGAGCTTGATCAGCTTGCAAATGAGCCTTTAGATGTTTTAGTTGGTGATAAGATAATTGCAAAAGGAGAAGTTGTGATTGTAGAGGGTAATTTTGGAATTCAAATAGTTGATATTGGTACTCCAAAAGAGATTCTCTCACAGCTAAAATAGTGGCAAGAAAAAACTCTAAAAATAGATTTATAAATGATATTGAAAAAGATGACATCTGGAGTGTTTTTAAAGTTATGTCTGATTTTGTCAAAGGTTTTGAAGAGTTAAAAGAGTTAGGTCCTTCTATAACACTCTTTGGAAGTGCAAGAAGTGATAAAAACAACCCTTACTATAAAAAAGCTACAAAGCTTTGTAGTATGCTTTGTGCAAATGGATATAATATCATTACAGGTGGAGGTGGTGGTATTATGGAGGCGGCAAATAAAGGTGCATATGAGTGTGGAGGGTGCGAATCAATTGGTTTAAATATAGCACTTCCACAAGAGCAAAAACCAAATAAATATACAACAACAGAGATAGGATTTGATTACTTTTTTGCAAGAAAAGTAATGCTTGTAAAATACTCTTTTACTTACATCATCTTCCCTGGTGGTTTTGGGACATTGGATGAACTTTTTGAAGCATTAACACTTATGCAGACTAAAAAAATCTCTCAGGTAAAAATTATCTTAGTTGGTATAGAGTATTGGCAACCTCTATATGAATTTATAAAAAACTCTATGATCAAAGAGGGAGTCATCTCAAAAGAGGATTTAAATCTTATATTTTTATCTGATGATTTAGAAGAGATTGTAAATGAAGTTGATAACCTTTTGGTAAAACATGCAAATAACCTTAAAGAGTGTGGAGAGTGCAAAGGAGAGTATTATAAAAGTTTGATTGAATTTATATCAAATAGAAAAAATTAAACTCTCTCCCATCCTTATCAATGCCAAGAAAAAATAAAATTATTAGAGGTATTAAAAGTTAAAAAATCTAAGTGAAGAAGAAGAAATTGTGCAAATATTAAAATAGTGTTACCAAAATGATACTTCTCATCCTATTTTAAAATCTACCAAATAAAATACTTATGTAGTAAAAATCTAAACAAAAATTTTATGTATATGGCTTACTAATGAAATTTATAGAAAATCAAGTAATAAAGATAAGACAAGTAGATGTTTAATAAAAAACATCTACCTTAAGAAACTAATAACTTACAGTTCCTGGAATTGTCTCAAGTTTGCAGTCAGCGATTTTAGTAATCTCACCACATCCTACACCACATTTAGCATAATTTTTATAACCAACTAAAATTTTCTCTTCATATGACTCATATACTGTTCTACATTTTGTAACTACACATCTTTTAGAGATAACTATACCGCCTGAATTGCAAGCATCTGACCCACTATCTTTAAAATTAACAGCTGATTTTTGCTCTTCTTCCCAACACTCTTTTTTAGGAATTTTTTTAATTACAGTTTTCCAAATCGGCTCTGATTTGTATACTGGAAAATCACACTTAACCGTGCCTGCTTGAAGGCTAACTGCCAAACCTAATGCTACTAAAGCTGTTACTATTTTGTTCATAATTGAACTCCTTTTAAATTGTTTTACACTATATAGTATAAAGAAATATTTAAGTTAAGTCAATAAAGGTAAAAAATATTTTATACTTAAAAAATAGAGGAATTTATACAGTAGATTGAAGAAATCAATATATAATCTACTTCTTTCTTAGAAAAAAGTAATAATTATATATTTTAGGAAAGTTTATTTTACTTTTTTGCTAGCTTTTTATTTGTAAAATATTTTACAACATCTTTTTTAAGCTCTTTAACCTCTTTTAATCCAATATATCCTTGAAGAATTTTTCCATCTTTAATATATAAAATTGCAGGAACTTGAGGTGTACCGTATTTTTCTAAAAGCTCGACACTCTCTTCTATATTTACCTTATAGATTGTAACATCTTTCATATCTTTACTTAAAGTTTTTAAGTTTTTTTCCATCTCAACACAAGGGTTGCACCAAGTAGCATAAAAATCTACTATAAAATTTCCTTTTTTGGTTATCTCTTCAAACTCTTTAACACTTTTTAAATGTTCAAAACCAAACAAAGTGCTACCACTTATAATACAAACGAATAACAAAGAAACTAATTTTTTCATATCTCTACTCCTTATTTTTTACACATTGTAGCATAAAAAAAACCTTTAGTATAAAATTACTCTTTTAAAGAAAAAAATATTTTACCTTGTTACACATTGTTACAATAATATTTTTTCGCTATAATTGCATTAGGTACAGCAGATGATTGCTAGTAAAACTAGAGGAAAGTCTGGGCTGCTTTAAGATAGGGTTCCATCTAACAGATGGCCAGGGTAACCTGAGGGATAGTGCAACAGAAAGTAAACCGCCATTATTTGGTAAGGGTGAAACGGTAGAGTAAGAGCCTACCAGTACTTTGAGCAATCTAAGTAGCTTTGAAAACCCAACCTGCAGCAAGAAGTGTGTGGTATAAGTCTTAAAATTTTGCACTTCGCTAAAGAGTTATTGTAAAATATCTCTTAGATAAATAATCATCCAACGACAGAATCCAGCTTATCGCTGTGCCTATTAAAATTAAAAGGAGAGATTATGATTCAAAGAAAAAAACATTTTGAAGATATAAAAAATGCTGTAGAGAAATCTCAAAAAATCACCGAAGATGAGAAAAACTTGATGCATAAACGACTCGAAGAGTGGTATTTAGAGGATGAAGCTATGAGTATAATTCCAGATATACTCGCTGAAATATCCATAGAAATTAGACCTATTTTAAAAGAGATTGGACTACTTTAGTAGGAATTTTCTATTTTTTTTAATTGCTATAAACTATTTTTAATAACTTAGAGTCAAAAATACCTTGAGGAGCAATAGCAAACTCTTCAAATGGTATCTTATTTCCATACCTCTCATAAAGCTTTTTTTTGACAATAGGATGAGTCAGATCAAAAGTTTTAAGTTTTTTAAGAGGACCAAGTTTAACACCTAATGCTCTTTCATAAACTTTCCAAACAAGCTCACTACAGTAAATTTTATCATCTCCCCAACCAAAAAGCCCATCATAATGCCTACCTAAAAAACTCTCTCCAATCTTTTTCATATTTTTTAGATTTTGAAATGTCAATAAGGTTTCATCTTTTAATCTCTTTAACACAAAATGCTCATTTTTACCATTTTTAATCCATCTTTTAAGAGGTGTAATTTTAACAGGCTCAACCGCTTCATAAACATATAATTTACCATTATCTTTAAAAATAATCCCAACATGAGAATATTTTGAAGAAGTTGCTAATTTAATTGCTTTTGATTGCGAAGATTGTGCATCTTGAAAAATTATATCAGCATCTTTAAACAGATGATTAGGAGCCTCTGAATAAGCTTGAGTAAAAAATAGAGCCAGTAAAAGTATATATTTCTTCATAATTTATTATCCTTTAAATCTATTATAATAAAAATTAATGAGAAAAAAATGAGTTTTTAAAAAATATAATCAAAAACTATCATTTTTATAGATAAATACTTAGAGCCCAAAAAAACTCTTAACATAAGATAGCTCTTTCTCATTTTGAAGCAAAATTGTTTTTATTGTCTTATTATTATCATCCAAAACAAAAAGCTGATTTTTTTCAAGTTTCAAGTATCTTTTTCCCCACAACTTCTCAAGCTCGTCTAATCTATGGTACACCTGTGTTGCTGGTGGTTTTTCTATATCATCATTTAAGGTACTTGATATGCTAAGCCCACCAACTCGTTTTTCAATTTTATATGGGATATACGGTTTTAATTCAGAATATACCCTCTTATCTCTTGTCTCAGGTTTAGCTTCATCATAAGCTTGCCAACCAAAAAACAGAAGTCCTGCAGCTAATGCAATTGGTAATAGATTTTTTAACATATATATCTCCTTTTATACTCTCTTGTGAGATTATATCTTAATTACTTCTAATGCCTCTTTACAAAGTGCTGTTATATGTTTAAAGTCTCTATTTTCTATCGCATCTTTTGGCACAATGAAACTACCACCAACACAAGATACATTACTAAGAGATAAAAACTCATTTAAATTTTCAAGATCAATTCCACCTGTCGGACAAAAATGCATCGAAGCAAAAGGTCCTTGATATGCTTTAAGTGTTTCAACTCCGCCAACAGCAGTAGCTGGAAAAAGTTTACACTGTTCAAAACCATTATTAAAAGCAAACATCACCTCAGATGCAGTAGCAACTCCTGGTATAAGTGCAATTTTTGTATCAAGTGAACTCTGAATAAGCTCTTTGCTAATTCCAGGACTAAAGATAAACTCTGCACCACAATCAACCGCCCTTTTAAAACTATCCGCATTAACAACCGTACCAGCTCCAATGTGCATCTGTGGTATATTTTTAGCGATACTTTCTATCGATTTTAAGCCCTCTTTTGTTCGAAGTGTAACCTCCATGACATGGATGCCTCCCTCAAGTAGTGCATAAGCCAAAGGCAGAGCATAATCTACATTTTCAAGAGCAATTACAGGTACAATGGGAGAGATCTGCATAACTTCATAAGCATTCATGCTCGCTCCTTTCCACAAATATCAAAAACACAAGCACCCTCTTTTGCACTACCAACACTTCTTCTCATTGAGACAAAAAGTTCACGACCAAAACCATAACGATTAGTAGAGAGATCTACTCTTTTAATCTCTCTCGCATTTAACTCATCTTCATCTACTTTAAGCTCTACCACACCTTTTTGAACATCAAAAGAGATTATATCGCCAGTTTGTATTTTTGCAATCACTCCATTATCTGAAGCTTCTGGAGATATGTGAATTGCTGAAGGTACTTTTCCAGAAGCCCCAGACATTCGTCCGTCTGTAACAATTGCAACTTTAAAACCTTTATCTTGTAAAACTCCAAGTGATGGTAAGAGTCCGTGAAGTTCTGGCATACCGTTAGATTTTGGTCCTTGATATCGAACTACTGCGATAAAATCCCTCTCTAACTCACCTTTTTCAAATGCACTCTTTAGCTCTTGTTGAGATTCAAAAACTATCGCTTTGGCTTCGATAAAAAGATGCTCTTTTTTTAAAGCAGATGTTTTAATAACACTTTGACCAATATTTCCACCAAGCAATCTTAAGCCCCCTTCACTACTAAATGCAGATGCAAAAGATGAAATAACATTTTCATTCTTAGAGACTTTTAACCCTTCGTTAAATTTAAGCTCACCATCTTCTAAGCTAGGCTCAACTATATATTTTTCAAGCCCTCTACCTATGATAGTCTCTACATCTTCAAAAATCAATCCAGCACTTAAAAGTTGATAAATTACAACACTCATACCTCCAGCATCTCTAAAATGGTTTACATCAGCTTGACCATTTGGATACATTCTGCAAAGAAGTGGTGTCACTTTGGAGAGTGCATCAAAATCCTCCCAAGTGAGTATAATTCCAGCCGCTCTTGCCATCGCTATAAGATGTATCGTATGATTGGTTGAACCACCTGTTGCCATCAAGCCAACTATAGCATTAACAAAGCTTCTCTCATCAATAATCTTATAAAGAGGTTTATAATCTCCTACTATTTTAGTCATTTTTAAGATACTTTTTGAAGCTTCTTCAGTTAGTGCTTCTCGAAGATTGGTGTTTGTATTTATAAAAGAGCTATTTGGAAGTTGAAGCCCCATCATCTCCAAAAGCATCTGATTTGAGTTTGCTGTTCCATAAAATGTACAAGTTCCACTACTATGATAAGATGCTGATTCAACCTTAAGCAGAGTATTTTCATCAACATCTCCTTTAGCAAACTCTTCTCTTACTTTAGCTTTTTTAGCATTTGATATACCAGAAGTCATAGGACCTGCTGGCACAAAGACAGAAGGAAGATGACCAAATGCCAAAGCCCCTATCAAAAGTCCAGGAACAATCTTGTCACAAACACCAAGATACAATGCTCCATCATATACATTATGTGAAAGAGCTATGGCTGTACCCATTGCGATATTGTCTCGGCTAAATAGACTAAGATCCATTCCAGGTTGCGATTGTGTGACACCATCACACATTGCTGGCACTCCTCCCGCAACTTGAGAAGTTGCTCCCAAATCTGCAAGTGTTCGCTTAATTAACGATGGATAGAGTCTATATGGCTCATGGGCTGAAAGCATGTCGTTATATGCTGTAACGATTGCGATATTTGGATGATTTAGCAAAGACGGAAATGCTTTTTCACTCTCTTTCATTGATGCAAAAGCATGTGCTATATTGCTACATCCTAACTTTGCTCTATTTACACCTCTTTTTTCTGCCTCTTGCATACGACTAAGATAGATAGCTCTACTTTTTAGTGAACGCTTTTTTATATTGTCTCTAACTTGTTTTATTATTTTAT
This sequence comes from Campylobacterales bacterium, assembly GCA_027068765.1. Lineage (GTDB taxonomy): Bacteria > Campylobacterota > Campylobacteria > Campylobacterales > QNZT01 > SZUA-1433. Next base: position 8,249 of record JAMOMC010000059.1, on the reverse strand, counting down.
TCATGAAAAATATACCTCTATATCTTTTTTGTCTTGATGTAAAATTGAGCGAATTGGCATCTTATACATATCATGCCCTGCAATCGCCTCCTTATATACTGCAAGTTTACTCATCGTTTCAAAATGTAAATATATATTTTCTGCACTTAAAATTGCAAAGAGAGTCAAACTCATACGAACATAAGATGCACTTTGTGGTTTAATACTCACACAAATCTCTTTTTTCTCAAGATCAAGTGCATCTTTTAATCTAGGATTATTAGGAAAAAGTGAAGCGGTATGTGCATCACTTCCCATACCTAAAATCAACACATCAAAAGGAAAAAGTTGTTCTTTAAAATTTTTAGCACACACTAACTCCGCTTTTTTAGCACTCATACCATCTATATACATACCAACAAATTTAGCTTTTTTAGCTTGATTTTGTAAAAGATATGTTTTTACAAACTTCTCATTGCTATCTTCATTTGAAGAAGAGACCCATCTCTCATCACACAATCCAACAGTAACTTTTTCCCACTCTAACTCCATTTTTTGTAACTTTTCAAAAAGTGGCTTTGGTGTGTTGCCTCCTGAAACTATAAGAGTTGCATGACCTTTTTTATCAATTGCACCTTGTAGGTTTTTAACTATATTTTGACTAAGCTTATCAACTAAGTCAACACTTGTGTTAAAATTATGAAAATTTATACTACTCATCATACCAACTTCTACCATCTCTTGCAATTAACTCAATCGCAGCGCTAGGTCCACAACTTCCAGCACTATAACTTTTCATTGGCACAATATTTTCCGCCCACCCTTCCAAGATAGTATCTGTCCATCTCCAAGCAGCCTCTACCTCATCTAAACGCATAAAAAGTGTCGGATTTGAACGGATAATATCTAATAACAATCTCTCATATGCTCCAAATTTTCTAGACTCATTTATAGAAGAGTTTAACTCTAACTCAGCTTGTTGTAAATTCATCTGCTCTGAAAGTCCCGGAATTTTATTCATAAATTTAAGTTTTATACTCTCATCTGGTTGTAGTGAAATTATCAATCTATTTTGTGAGATACATCTGCCTTTATTTGCAAAAACAGAGTATGGAATAGGTTTAAATACAATTATAATCTCTGAATTCTTCTCTTTTAAGCGTTTCCCACTTCGTATATAAAAAGGTACCCCACTCCATCTCCAATTATCAATATCTACACGAATTGCAGCATAAGTTTCAGTAGTACTATCAGATACTCCTTCACCCTCTTTATATCCAGGTACCATCTCAGCACCAATAGTCCCTAAATCATATTGAGCTCGTACAGTTTTTTGTGCTATATCAGCTTGTGTTATTGGGCGAAGAGATCTTAATACTTTTACTTTTTCATCCCTTATGCTATTAGCATCTAATGAACAAGGTGGCTCCATAGCAACCAAACATAAAAGCTGCATTAGGTGATTTTGAATCATATCACGAAGAGCTCCATACTTGTCATAATACCCCCAGCGACCCTCAACTCCAACACTCTCAGCAACAGTAATTTGAATATGATCAATATTATTTGCATCCCAAAGTGACATAAAAATTCTATTTGAAAATCTAAGTGCTATAATATTTTGCACAGTATCTTTTCCAAGATAGTGATCAATTCGATAGATCTGCCTCTCTTGAAAATATTTTAAAACTTCTTGATTTATCGTTTGTGAAGATTTCAAATCATGCCCAATTGGTTTTTCAAGAACTACACGACTCTCTTTTGTTATAAGTTTCCATCTATCTAATGCTTTACAAATAGATGCAAAAAAATCTGGTGAAGTTGAAAGATAATTTACTCTTTGATAATTTGGATACTTCTCTAAAGCATCTTTTAAAACCTTATAACTCTCCTCATTTGCCAAATCAACTGTAACAACTTGAAGCCTTCGTTTAAAGTCTTTAAACTTCTTCTCATCAAAAAGCCCCTCTTCTAAAAACTCCAAAAGTTTGGATTCAACAAGCTCTATATGCTTTTTGAGGCTCATAGCTCTTCTAGTTACAGTCAAAATACGGCTTTTAGGATTTAAATAACCATCACTACAAAGGTGATAGAGTGAAGGCATCAATTTTCTAAATGCCAAATCACCATGACCACCGAAAATAATAATATCACATAAATTTTCTGCTTCACTCATGCTGTTGTCTTTCTTAAGTTTTTTATTGATTGTACCTATTTTAGATTAAATTAATAAACTATTTGTAAAACTTTGTGTGTTTTTCACATCTACTACTTTTATCACAAGCAGTTATCATTTTACATAAAACAGCATTGATTTAATACCAAATCAAAGCTTAACAATCTTATCACTTGCCCAAGTTGCTAAATCATCATCATGAGTTATAAGAAGTATTCCAACCCTATCTAAAAATCTCATCAAAAGCTTCATCACATCTAGCTGTACAATATTATCAAGAGCTGATGTTGGCTCATCTGCTAAAATTAAGTCAGGCTTCATAAGAATTGCTCTTAAAATTGAGCATCTTTGAAGTTGTCCGCCACTTAATTGGTGTGGTTTTTTCTCTAAAAGCTCTTTTTCTAGATTTAATTTTGTTAAAAAAATATCTATATCTTTTATGTCGGCAACCTCTTTTATCTGTGAGATGATTTTGTATGAGGGGTGAAAAGAGCTGTATGGGTCTTGGTAGATTTGTGCGATTTTGCTTTTTTTGATTGTTCCACTTTTTAAAGCTTGTGTGCCATTTATCAGCTCAAAAAGTGTACTTTTACCACTTCCACTTGCTCCAACGATAGAGATAACTTCTCCTTTTTTTAAATTGAGTGAAAAATTATCATATAAAAGTGGCCCATCTTTGTAGCCAAATGTTAAGTTTTTTATCTCTAAAACACTCAAGCTCTAATCTCACCATTTCCATAGATTTTATACTTATAAGTTGTCAAGTCATTAATGCCCATAGGACCTCGTGAGTGAAGTTTGTTAGTGCTAATTCCTACCTCCGCACCAAAACCAAACTCACCTCCGTCAGTAAACTGTGTGCTAGCATTTAGATAGACACAAGCTGAGTCAACACTATTTAAAAACTTCTCTGCAACAGTGTAATTTTCTGTGATAATTGCATCTGAATGGGATGAACCGTACTTTTTTATATGTTCTATCGCCTCATCTACATCTTTTACAACTTTTACAGATAGAACATTTGCCAAATACTCTGTCTCAAAATCCTTCTCATTTGCTAAAAAAGTTTCAATAATCTCTACAGTTTTCTCACAACCTTTTAACTCAGTATAGTGTTTATCAAACTCTACTTTTAAAATCGGCAAAATCTCTTTTGCAATATTTTCGTGAACCAAAAGAGTCTCTAAAGCCCCACAAATACCTACTCGTCTACATTTTGCATTTATAGTCACCTTGAGTGCTTTTTCAAAATCTGCATCTTCATCTAGATATGTATGACACAAGCCTTTATCATGTTTTACAACACTAACAGTAGCATTTTCACTCACAAACTTTATAAGCCCCTCACCTCCTCTTGGTATGATAAGATCAACATATTTATCTTGTTTTATGAGATTTTTTACACCCTCTCGTGAGCTATCTGGAAGAAGTGAAATCATCTCTTTTGGGAGAGAGTTTTTCTCCAACACATCTTGCAATATTTTAGCAATTGCTTCATTTGAATTTTGTGCCTCTTTTCCACCTTTAAGTACACATACATTTGAACTTTTAAAACAAAGTGCCGCTGTATCGCTTGTAACATTTGGACGAGATTCGTAGATAATACCAATAACTCCAATTGGAACTGTTACTTTTTGGATATTTAAACCACTTTCAACTCTCCAACCCTCTAAAACTCTATTTACTGGCTCTTTTAAAGATGCAATCTGCACTATTGAGTTAGCCATCGCATCTACTCTTTTTTCATCTAAAAGAAGTCTATCTTGCAGCGCATCTGAGAGATTATTCTCTTTTGCATAGATCATATCCTTTTGATTTTGTTCTTGTATCTTAGCACTATTTTCTCTTATAGCATCTGCCATTTGAATTAAGATGCTATTTTTTACTCCACTATCTAGTGTTGCACAAATTGAGCTTGCATCTTTTGCTTTTTTTAAAAATGTCTCCATTGAAAATTCCTTAATTTATCCAGATTATAGCAAAAGGTATTGAAAAATAAAGCTAAACTTGCTATAATCGCCAAAAATTTTAATATAATTAAGGATTTCATATGGCACATAAGAAAGGTCAAGGTAGTACCCAGAATAATAGAGACTCAAGAGGTCAGCGACTAGGAGTTAAAAAATTTGGTGGAGAGTTTGTAAGAGCTGGAAACATCATAATCAGACAAAGAGGCACAAAAGTACATGTTGGTGAAAATGTAGGCATAGGAAAAGATCATACAATCTTTGCTTTAGTAGATGGTCATGTGCAGTTTAAAAAGAAAGATAAAAACAGAAATAAAGTCTCTGTTGTTCCAATGTCAGCTTAAGGGTAAAAACTTTACCCTTTTAGAGCTTTATCCACTGCCCTAACTACCTCTTTTACATCTTTATCTGCAAAAAAACAGCTATCTATATTGCAAACTAAAAAATCTTTGTCACAACTTGGCTTCAGAAGAACATATGGGTACTTTATCGCATCTAATGCATCTTTATTTTCTACAAGATTCTCTCTGGTAGATTTTATCACTACATGTGACAAGAGACTTTGAAGATAGACTTTTAATCCGTAAGGATAATGACTTGGAGCAGATTTTAGTTGTGTTAGGTTTTTATCTAAGCTATTTTTTGCAAATGAATAAAGAGATAAATTGTCACTCAAAATTGCAATTTTAAAAAGATTTTCTATCATCACTGCCATGGCTGAACGATAAGATGCATCATAAAACTCTGCTTTTATCATAAAATCATCATCTGACATATGCCAATTTGCATCTTTATAAAATTTTGAGATACTTTTATCTGAAAGCTCTTTTGCTAAAGTAAAATAATTTTCATCAAAATCTATCTGATATGCATCTATCAAAACTGAAATCAAAAAAGCATAATCCTCCAAATACCCTTTGACTTTTGGCTTTTTACCTATGATTATTTGGTGATAAAGCTCTTCTTTGATATAGAGATTTTTAAGTAGTGCATCTAATGATTTTAAAGCATCTTTTTCATATGAGTTATCTACATATTTTGCAGATTTAAAAACTCCTTTAAGATAAATGGCATTCCAAGATGTTTGAATCTTATAATCTATAAAAGCATAACTCTTCTTTTTACGATTTGCTCTTAAAATCTTTTTTCCTTTTTCAAGATGCAAAGGTGCATCTTGACCACTCAAATATGGATTTGTCTGTTTATGCTCAAAATTTCCCTCGATGTTAATACTATAATAGTCTAAAATCTCTTTTGCATCTTTATCTAAAAAACCACCCTTTTTCAAATCCTCCAAACTCTCCTTATAATCAAAAACAAAATACTTCCCTTCTTCACCATCACTATCTGCATCACTAGCAGAGAAGTAGATATCATCTTTTAAAAAGCGTTCATTTATATTTAAAATTGTCTCTTTTATAACTGTTTTAAATCTCTCATTTTTACTCAAAAAATAGGCATTTGCATAAACTTCTAAAAGCTCTCCATTTGTATAAAGCATCTTTTCAAAATGAGGAATTAACCACATCTCATCAACACTATATCTATAAAACCCACCCTCAATCTGATCATAAATTCCACCTCTACTCATCGCAAGTAGAGTCTCATTTGCCATATTTAAAGCAGATTTATCTTTTGTAATTTTATAAATCTCTAAAAGTGTATCAAAAGTAGTTGCATGGGGAAATTTTGGGGCAGAGCCTAAACCTGTGTTTTTTAAATCAAATTGTGAAGTTATCTCTTTTACAAAGTCATCAGCAATTTTTATATCTAATGTAACTTTTTTATCTTCTTTTCTATTTTGTCTCTGATTTAAAGCATTTTCAATAGACTCTACACTTCTTATAACTTCATCTTTTCTATTTATATAAGCATCATAAAGTGCATTTAGTAAGGCTTTAAAACCACTCATACCATAAGCATCTTCCAAAGGAATATAAGTACCTGAGAAAAAAACTCTTCTATCTGGAGTCATCACAATACTAAGAGGCCACCCTCCTCCTCTTTTATTCATCAGAGTATAAATATCTTGATAATACCTATCAATATGAGGATACTCTTCTCTATCTATCTTAATAGACACAAAATCACGATTTAAAATCTTAGCAACTTTGTCATCTTCAAATGACTCTCTCTCCATAACATGACACCAATGACAAGTGCTATATCCAATAGATAAAAATATAAGTTTATCCTCTTTTTTCGCTTTCAAAAAAGCTTCATCAGACCATGGATACCAATCTACTGGATTATAAGCATGTTGGAGTAGATATGGAGAGTGTTCGTTTATTAGTTTATTTGTATTTGACATAATAACTACTCCTAATGTGAAATTTTCACTATTTTTATCATTGTAGTATTATAGGACTAAAAATGTCCTATTGCATATGTTTATAAATTTCTGATACAATCAACAAAAATATTATCACTAGGTAAAAAATGTCATTTAAAACACTAGGTTTATCACAACCTCTTCTTCGTGCAATTTCAGAACAAGGCTACTTAAATCCAACTCCAATACAAAAACAAGCAATTCCAGTAATTTTAGAAAAAAAAGATGTTTTAGCAGGGGCTCAAACTGGGACTGGAAAAACAGCTGGATTTACTCTACCTTTGTTAGAGCTTTTAAGTCAAAAACATCACAATCAAAAAAAACCTCACGTTAAAGCTCTCATATTAACTCCTACACGAGAGTTAGCTGCACAAGTAGCTTTAAGTGTTGAGACTTATGGTAAATATCTTCCATATAAAACAGCTGTAATTTTTGGAGGAGTTGGGATAAACCCTCAAATCGCAAAACTTAGAAAAGGGGTAGATATAGTTATCGCAACTCCTGGTAGACTGCTTGACTTAATGGAGCAAAAGGCTGTAAACCTTTCACAAATTGAGTGTCTGATTTTGGATGAAGCAGATAGGATGCTTGATATGGGATTTATTCGTGATATCAAAAAGATTTTAGCAGTTTTACCAAAAAATCGTCAAAATCTTCTCTTTTCAGCTACATTTTCTGATGAGATAAAAAAGTTAGCTAACTCACTTTTAAACACTCCAACTTTGATAGAAGTAGCAAAAAAGAACACAACAGTAGAAAAAATTGAGCAATTAGTCTATCAAGTTGACAAAAAGAGAAAAATAGAACTTGTTATACATCTTATAAAAACCAACAAATTAAAACAAGTTTTAATATTTACAAGAACAAAACACGGTGCAAATAAACTAAGCGAAAAACTAAACAAATCCAATCTTATATCCGCAGCAATCCACGGAAACAAAAGCCAAGGAGCAAGAACCAAAGCTTTGGCTGATTTTAAATCAGGAGCAGTTAAAATACTTGTAGCAACAGATATAGCAGCAAGAGGAATAGATATAGACAGACTCCCATATGTGATAAATTTTGAACTTCCAAATGTGCCTGAGGATTATGTTCATAGAATTGGACGAACAGGAAGAGCTGGATATGAAGGAGAAGCTGTATCACTCGTGTGCATAGATGAGCTAGAGCTACTTAAAAATATCGAAAAGCTAATAAAAAATAAAATACCAAAGATGGAGATAAAAGGGTTTGAGCCAGACCTATCAATAAAAGCAGAACCAATCCAAAAACAAAACAGACACCGCCCGAAAAAAAGAAATCAAAAATCTTGATAACAAAGTGATACTATATCCAGTAATTCTAACTCTGAAAAATACTACCATCAAACCATTATAAGCATAGTTTTGGAGACAAATATTTTTAAAATTAAAACCCTAATTTCTGGGCTTTTTTAAGAAGTGTGACTCTACTCACATAAAAATTGACTGATATATTTATAACCAAGTTTAAAATATATCTATCTAATAGTCCATTTTATATGAGACTAAAAAATCAAGTTTTACCCTAAACTTAGGGGTTATATTGAAAAAATATAAGTTATGGATGGTTTAGAGTTAGAATTGCTATACTATATCAGTAGACTTGAGAAATATGTAGCTGTTTACAATCTCTCAGACACTAACCAAAATAACTTGTTGGGGCTATATATTTCTCTCATTATATGAGTTTTGTTATCTTTTAATATATACTATTCTTAAAAACACCATTGAGTGTCATGTGGAGACTCTTTTAAAATTAGGTTTGCATGGTTGTT
>JAMOMC010000058.1 GCA_027068765.1 Campylobacterales bacterium | reverse complement strand
CAGTACCCTCACCAGCAGTGACGGGCACTACCACTTTGCCAACCTCATTCCCGATAGTTACGTCATCAAATTTATTCCACCACCGGGCTACCACCTCTCTGCACAAGATCAAGGAGCCGACGATGCAGCCGATAGCGACACTGATGCTAACGGTATCGTAAACGTTGCCGCACTTACGGCTGATGAGGACGATACGAGTTGGGATATGGGTATTTACATGTATGCTCGCCTTGGAAATTATGTCTGGGTAGATACTAACGGTAACGGCGTGCAAGATAGTGATGAAGTCGGACTTGACGGTGTGGATGTCACCCTAACGCGAGACTCTGACAGTGCGACATTGAGCACCACAACCGCTAACGGGGGAGCGTACCTCTTTGAGAATCTTGAACCCGATAACTATACGCTAAGCTTTACACTGCCTACAGGCTATGAGGTCACCTTAGCTAATGCAGGCAGTGACGATACCCTTGATAGTGATGCCGATGCAACGCTAACGACCGCACTGACCACTTTAGACTCTAATGAGAGCGATATGAGCTGGGATCTGGGTGTGATTGCCCGCGCAAGCATTGGTGATACCATCTGGCGTGACGATAATCGCGACGGTATTGATGACGGTAGTGAGCCGCGTGTCTCAGGTGTTATTGTTAACCTGCTTGATAGCGGTGAAAATATCATTGCAACCACCACCACCGATGCCAACGGACATTACGCGTTTAGTAATCTCCTGCCGAGTGACTACATTGTCGAGTTTAACCTCACCTCACTGCCGCCGCACTATGTAGTAACCCAACAAAATCAAGGCGGTGACGATACGACTGATAGCGATGCCAATCCTTCCAACGGCCGTACCGACACCATAGCGCTCTTAAGCGGTGAGCACAATGTCAGTATTGATATGGGTATCTTTATTCCGCAAACCTCTCTGGGTGATCGGGTCTGGAATGATCTCAACGTCAACGGTATTCAAGACAGTAATGAGCTAGGTGTTGAAGATATCTTGGTCTCTCTGCTTGATAGTAACGGAAACAGTGTTACCGATGCTACCGGAGCCGTTGTCGATCCGGTACGTACCAACAGCAGCGGAAACTACTACTTTAGCAATCTCATTCCGGGCGATTATATGGTCGAGTTTGAGCTTCCTACAGGCTACGGACTCACCGTTGCCAATAACGGTAATGATGATGAAGATAGCGATGTTGACCCAACTACTATGCGCACTCCTGTAACGACACTTGTCGCACAAGAGCAAGACACCTCGTTAGATATGGGGATCTACCAACTCTCCGCATTAGGCGATTTTGTCTGGGATGACAGCAACCGTAACGGTATCCAAGAGAGCGGTGAAAACGGTGTGGCAAATGTCACAGTTAATCTTCTTGATAGCAACGGCAGTGTACTTCAGACAACGACCACCGATGCCTCGGGTTACTACCGTTTTGAATCGCTTGAACCTTCGGAGTATCGTGTGGCATTTGATCTTAACAGCCTGCCGACCTATTATGTCGTCACCCCTAAAGATATCGGCATGAACAATGACGATAACGACAGTGATGCCGACGTTACCACAGGTCTGTCACATCTGATTCGTCTTGATGGCGGAGACGATGATCGCAGTGTTGATATGGGTATTCATCTGCCGCCGACGAGTCTGGGTGATTTTGTCTGGAACGACAACAACGGTGACGGTATTCAAGATGCCAACGAGTCCGGTGTGGCAAACGTCACAGTAGAGCTGCTTGATGAGAGCGGTACGGTAGTAGCGACCACCCTCACCGATACGACAGGGCATTATGAGTTTAATGACCTCTATCCGGGTAGCTATGCGGTACATTTTCTCGTCCCTTCAGGCTATACCCTCTCACCGAGCAATGCCACGGATGATGCACGAGACAGTGATGTCGATGCCACGACACATACAACACCAACCGTAACACTTGAAGCCGGAGCGCACCATAGCGACCTCGATATGGGCATCTACACACTTGGCTCCATCGGTGATACTATCTGGCATGATGACAATGCCGACGGTGTTATTGATAATGATGAGACACGCTTTAGCGGTGTTGAAGTGAGCTTAGAAGACAGTACAGGTACCACCATTGCAACGACAACCACCGATGCCAACGGTAACTATCTCTTTGAGAATGTCGAACAAGGCAGTTACGTTGTACAGGTCAATGAGACCACGCTTCCTGCAGGTAGCTGGGCAAGCACCACCATGAATGTTCCGATGCACGTCATGCTACCGCCGGCAACAGACGTTTTAGATGCTGATTTCGGGTATGACAAGGACAGTGACGGTGACGGTATTGCCGATACGGTTGAAGCACCGCCGTATGTTGACCCGACTACCGGAGCGGTAATAACACCGCCAAATGTTGTGGTTGATGCCAACCATGACGGGTATGATGATGCCACCGGTATTCCGATGCAGTTGGTTGATTTAGACCGTGACGGTATTCCCAACCATTTAGATACTGACAGCGACGGTGACGGTATTCCCGATGCTGATGAGAC
>JAMOMC010000057.1 GCA_027068765.1 Campylobacterales bacterium | reverse complement strand
AAACTAAAAGCTCATGGTGAATATGAAAAATATAGAGTTATACAAGATAAACAGTATATAAGTGATTTTGATAAACTTTTATTAGATATGGATATAAAATAATGGCAAAATTTACAGAAGAAAAACTAGAACTAGCATTTATAGAACTACTCCAAGAGCAAGATATTAGCTATCAATACGGTAAAGAGATAAATAGAAATGAGAGTGAAGTACTACTCAAAGATGATTTAAAAGAGTATTTGAGTGATAGATACAAAACTGATAATATTACTGATAGCGAAATAACTCAAATAGTAAGAAAACTACAATCATATCCAGCTAGTGATCTGTACGATACAAACAAATCCATCATGAAGCTTGTATCTGATGGTTTTATCTTTAAAAGAGAAGATGCAGTAGCCAAAGACATTCATATACAGTTTATAAACTACGAAGATGTAGAAAAAAACAATTTTAAAATAGTAAATCAACTCGAAATAGTTGGTTATGAAAGAAGAATACCTGATGGCATACTGTATATAAACGGTATGCCATTGGTCGTGTTTGAGTTTAAAAGTGCCATAAGAGAAGAAGCTACACTTCATGATGCTTTTGTCCAACTTACTACAAGATACAAAAGAGATATACCTGAGCTTTTCAAATACAATGCCTTTTGCATCATAAGTGATGGAGTGAACAATAAAGCAGGTTCATTTTTTGCACCCTATGAGTTCTTTTATGCTTGGAGAAAGATAACTGGTGACGAGATAGATGTAGATGGGATAGACTCTATGTACTCTATGATTGCTGGGATGTTTAACAAAGAAAGATTAGTAGATATCATCCATAACTTTATCTACATGCCTGATAAGTCAAAAGATGAACAAAAGATAGTGTGTCGTTATCCTCAGTACTATGCCACAAAAAAACTCTATGAAAACATAAAACTTCATCTACGACCTCATGGAGATGGTAAAGGTGGTACATACTTTGGTGCTACTGGATGTGGCAAAAGTTTTACAATGCTTTATCTAACTCGTATGCTTATGAAAAGTGTAGACTTTTCAAGTCCTACTATCATACTTATCACAGATAGAACAGACTTAGATACTCAACTAAGTTCTCAGTTTGTAAATGCCAAAGGTTTCATAGGTGATGATATAGTTGTTAGTGTAGAGAGTCGTGAAGATTTAAGAAAAAAGTTACAAAGTCGTGAGAGTGGCGGGGTGTTTCTTACTACTATTCATAAGTTTACAGAAGATTTAGAACTTCTTAGTGAGCGAACAAATATTATCTGTATATCTGATGAAGCACATCGTAGTCAAATCAACCTAGAGCAAAAAGTAAAAGTAACAAAAGATGGTGTTAAAAAAACTTATGGCTTTGCAAAATACTTGCATGACTCTTTACCCAATGCAACTTTTGTAGGATTTACAGGCACTCCAATAGATGCAACTTTAGATGTATTTGGAAATATAGTAGATAGTTATACTATGACTGAATCAGTTAGGGACGAGATAACTGTTAGAGTTGTCTATGAGGGAAGAGCTGCAAAGGTGCTACTGGACAATAGTAAATTACAAGATATAGAAGATTATTATGAAGAGTGTGCAGGAGCTGGAGCTAATGAGTATCAGATAGAGACAAGTAAAAAATCTATGGCAAATATGAGTGAAATACTAGGAGACCCTGATAGACTTAAAGCTATAGCAAAAGATTTTGTAAAACATTATGAAAATAGAGTTAGCGAAGGTGCTACAGTCAAAGGTAAAGCTATATTTGTATCAAGTAGTAGAAAGATTGCTTATGCACTATTTAAAGAGCTTGTTGCACTCAGACCGCAGTGGAATGATAAAAGAGTTTGTGATGAAACTGTAGAGCTTACAGACAAAGAAAGAAGAGAGATACTACCATTAGAAAAAATCAAAATGATTATGACTCGAAATAAAGATGATGAAAAAGAGTTGTACGATATGCTGGGATCTAAAAAGTATAGAAAGACTCTTGATACCCAATTTAAAAATGAAAAATCGAACTTTAAAATTGCTATAGTTGTAGATATGTGGCTCACAGGCTTTGATGTGCCATTTTTAGACACAATATACATAGACAAACCTATACAAGAGCATAGCCTTATCCAAACTATCTCAAGAGTAAATAGAAAGTACAAATCAAAAAGCAAAGGGCTTGTAGTTGACTATATAGGTATAAAAACAGCCATGAACAAAGCTCTTAAACAATTTTCAAGGATAGATGGGCAAAACTTTGAAGATATAAATGATTCTATCGTTGTTGTAAAAGATCAACTAGATTTACTTTTCTTACTGTTTCATAAGTTTGATACTTCTCTTTATTTTGATGGAACACCAACTGAGCAACTGGAGTGTTTAAATAAAGCAGTAGAGTATGTACAACTAACTAAAGAGTTAGAAACAAGATTTATGTATCTAGTTAAAAGGCTAAAGTCGGCTTATGATATATGTTGCGGTAGTGAAGCTTTCACTCAGAACGAAAAAGATTATATTCACTTTTATTTAGCAATTCGCTCAATCGTGATTAAGCTGACTCGTGGTGATGCACCAGATTCTGCACAGATGAATGCAAAAGTATCGCAGATGATAGCAGAGGCTCTTAAAAGTGATGGAGTTGAAGAGATATTTAAACTAGGATCTGAGGATGAAGCCCAGATAGATATATTTGATGAAGATTATATCAATAAGATTGATAAAATTAAACTACCAAATACAAAGATAAAACTACTTCAACAACTACTAGCAAAAGCACTAGAAGATTTTAAAAAGGTCAATAAAGTAAAAGCTGTAGATTTTTCTAAAAAATTTACAAACCTAGTTGAAAAATACAATGAAAGAAAAGAAGAAGATGTTTTAGTCAGTAGCGTCTTAGAGGACTTCACGGATGAGATTATTGATTTGTACCATGAGCTTAAAAAAGAGAAAGAATCATTTAAAGATATGGGTATTGATTTTGAGGAAAAAGCTTTTTATGACATCTTAAAAGCTATAGCTTTTAAGTTTGACTTTGACTATCCAGATGATAAATTAATAATATTAGCTAAAGAAGTAAAGAAAGTTGTAGATGATAAATCTAAATATACAGATTGGAATATCAGAGATGATATTAAGGCTGAACTTAAAGTTGACCTTATTATGTTACTGGCTAAACATGGTTACCCTCCAATTACAAAGGATGAAGTGTTTAAAGAGATATTTGAACAGGCTGAAAATTTTAAGAAGTATAGTAGAAAAACATTGTAAAATAATATTAGTAATTTTTATAATAGATGCGACATGGGAGAGTGCAAAACCTATTCTTTTGAGAAGATGGTGGAGTTTCAAATGAAGTTTGCAAGTACTCAGCCTAGATTTAAAAAGGTATACTGTCTAAATACAAAGGAATATTATGAATTTTAAAGACTTATCTGAAAAAAAGAAGCAACAGCTACATGACCAGTTATTATTATATGCAAAAAGTATAGGTGGAGAAGAGCTCTTTTTTCAAATGGTTAAAGATATACGAATAGAAGGACTAGAACTATTTTCGGACAAATCTACCAAGTTTCGTTTTAACGGTGGAAATATCTCATGGAACAAATATATCTACAAAGATACTTTTGCACTTTTCATTGAAGCTTTAAACATAGAAGGAGATATATTAGGGGGATTGAAAGCCAAAAAACAAAAGTCTATGTTAAATATGTTAAAGACTCTAAAACCAATTATTATCAAAGTAAAACCAAAAAATATGAAAGATGGAGAAGGTTTTACTCTCTCTATGGTAGAGACAGATATCAAAGATAAAGCGACTATCTCATTAATGTTTAAAATCATTTTTGTATATCCTTTGGAGTTTACCAAAGAAGTGTTGGATTATACTAGTTAAAAGTGAAACATATCATCCTTATTCGCCATGCAAAAGTAGATATGGATAATAGTCAAAAGATACATGCTAGTAAATTGCAAGATTGGGTAAAAAAGTATGATATTTCAGGGATTTGTAAAGATAGTAAACCTACACAAAAGACAATAGAATTAGCCCAAGGTTCAGATGTGGTTCTCACAAGTTCGCTTAAGCGAACACAATTATCTGCTAAAATGCTCTCTTTGAATATTGATGAAGAAAATAGTTTGTTTAATGAGGCAAAGATACCAAAGATAGATATACCATTTTTAAAATTGCCACCTATGCGATGGCTGTTGATTATAAGAGTATTGTCTTTTTTTAGTTTTGGTAAAATTGGTTTATCACTCAAAGAATCCAAACTTCAAGCTCAACAAGCATCTTTAAAGTTACTTGTGTTTTCAAACAAATATAATAAAGTGTTACTTTTTGGGCATGGTGGGATGAATTGGCTTATACGAAAAGAGTTACTTAAAGATGGTTGGAGATTAAAAGAGAAACCATCAAATAAAAATTGGGGGACAACTATACTTGTTAAGTAATAAAACTGATCTTTTTGTAGAAAAGTTTAAAGACCTTGATTTATCTTTTAAAGAGATAATTTTCATCAAAAACATGATGAATTGATACTAAAGTGCCTCTTGTAAATTCTCTTCCATTCTACTAATCTCCTCTTCACCAGTTTGCAAAATGTCATTATCTGTTTTTAAAAAACTACTTTCTATCTTACTTGGATACTTTACTGTAGATAAGATATGTTTTATACAATTTATTCTAGCTTTTTTCTTATCGTCTGAGCGAACTACTATCCAAGGGGAGCGAGGGGTATTTGATGAAAAAAGCATTGAGTATTTAGCAACCGTGTAGGCATCCCACATCTCTTGGGCTTTTTCGTCAATTGGAGAGATTTTGTACTGTTTTAGTGGATCATTTCTTCTTTTTTCAAATCGTCTTGCCTGTTCATCTTTGCTAACTGAGATATAAAACTTCATCAAAATAATTCCAGAGTTTACAAGCATCTTCTCAAATTCGGGAACTTCTCTCAAAAACTCTTTATGTTCAGCTTGTGTACAAAACCCCATAACAGGCTCAACACCTGCCCTATTGTACCAAGATCTATCAAAAAGAACTATTTCACCAGCACTTGGAAGGTAACTAACATATCTTTGAAAATACCACTGAGTTTTCTCTTTGTCTGATGGTTTTTCCAAAGCTACAACTCTAGCTCCCCTTGGGTTTAAATGTTCAGTGATTCTCTTTATGGCTCCACCTTTTCCAGCAGCATCTCTGCCTTCAAAAATCATCAAAACCCTAAGACCTTTATTTTTAACATGGTTTTGAAATTTTAAAAGCTCAACTTGTAATCTTCTTAACTCATTTTCATACTCTAATGTCTCTTTTTTAACCCAAATTTGAACTTTTCCATTTTTAGACTCAGCCATAAATACCCTTAATTTTTTATGGTCTAATTATACTATATATTTATTATAAGTTTACCAATTTACCTCTGCTGTCAACATAAAAGCTGTATCGTCAACTGAGTTTTTTTCACTTTTTATAACATTTGCTACTACTTCTACATGTTTTGAGTATCTATGAGAAACTCCTGCAATCAATCTAATCTCTTCACTTGCATCTTTTTCAAGCTCAAAACTATCATATCTTGCAAGCAAACTCCAATCTTTCATAAACCTATAAATAGCATTTGCACTATAACCATCTCCTGCATATTTGTCTATTGCATCTATAGTTGCTATGTATTGTGTTGATACTAAAAATTCTTTTTGGTTATAAACTGCATGAACTCCATACCATTTATAGTCATCACCTGCTCCATATTTTTCATTTTTTGTATTAAACTCTCCAAAAACTGATACATTTGTATATTTACTAGATTCTTTTGGTTTTTTATCTCCACCACCCAAAACATGATAAGTTAATCTACCCTCTAATGACAATCCTTTTCCACTTTGCTCACCTGAATACCCTTCACCATTAAAAATACCTATTTCACTTGAAAAATTTGTCATGTTTGTCTTAAAGTTTATACCTCTATCTGCAGACTTTGTAAGGTTAGCCCCTTTTTCTGCAAAAACTTTAGAGATAGATCTATAACTCCAGCCATGTTTTGACTCATAATCTATCCAAGTTTTGTGAACCTGCCCAATTTCAACAGCAGTAAATGGCAGATACTTTTTAAGATTTAAATACAAATAGGCATATTTTAATCTTATGTTTGAGCTTCCATCTACATCCTTTGTATCAAGAGTTAGCCTAAAGTGGTTTTTTGACTCTTCATCAAAATAAGCTTTTACTTGTAGATAGTTTCGTCTTGTCTCAAATTTACTTATATCTTTATCTGAATTATGTACAAACCCAAGATAGTGTTTTCCATTGAACTTTAAAAGTGGTACTTTAGACTCAACCTTAGACTCTTTTGCAGTTAGTGAGCTTGAAACAAGGGCTAAAGCCACAGTAGATAGTAAAATTTTTCTCATTTTTTTCCTTTGTGTAATTGTTTTATAGACAAATAATAACCAATTTACATTACAAAATGGTTACAAAAAAATAAAATTTCATTTATAATCAAGATAAATAGAGATACTATTAAACTAATTTTGATAGAAGGGAACGACCAACTTTATGGAAATAAAAACCATCAACAAGATGCAAAAAAAAGCTATGAAATCAAGTGGTGTTGATTTTATGAAAATCGGTATAGCACTCGTTTTTATGGCGGTAGTTCTAATCTACAGCTTCTCATCAACTGGAGATATTCCAAATAGTACATTTTTAGCCATAGCAGCACTCTTTGGTGCATACATGGCTATGAATATCGGAGCAAACGATGTAGCAAACAATGTAGGCCCAGCAGTTGGCTCAAAAGCCCTAACTATGGGAGGAGCGATTGCGATTGCTATTGTTTTTGAAACTAGTGGGGCATTTATCGCTGGTGGAGATGTTGTAAAGACAATCAAAAAAGGGATTATAGATATAGATGCATTTGGTGATAATACTGATGCATTTATCTGGGCGATGATGGCGGCACTTTTATCAGCCGCTATCTGGCTAAACTTAGCAACTATCTTCAAAGCTCCTGTATCTACAACACACTCTATTGTTGGTGGTGTTATGGGTGCGGGTATTGCAGCTGCTGGTTTTTCTATCGTCGCTTGGGGGACTATGGGAGCGATTGCAGCTTCTTGGATCATATCTCCACTTTTAGGGGGTCTTGTAGCTGCTGGTTTTTTACTCTCTATAAAAAAGACAATCGTATTTAAAGACGATAGAATAAAATCGGCCAAAAAATGGGTTCCTGTCTATGTGGCTATCATGTCTTGGGCATTTGTCACTTATCTTACTCTTAAGGGGTTAAAAAAGATTTGGCCAAGTATCACTTCGTTTATCAATGAATATCTATTTACATCTGTTGAAATAGCCAAAAAACCTAGCTTTTTAACAGCCGCGATTATGGGGCTTGTAGTTGCTGTTGTAGTATATATCTTAGTGAAAAAAAATATATCAAAAAAAGATAAAAATATTGAAAACTCAAGAGATGGTGTAAACAAACTTTTTACTATTCCTCTTATATTTGCAGCTGCCCTTTTGAGTTTTGCTCATGGAGCTAACGATGTTGCAAATGCCATTGGACCACTTGCTGCTATTAGTGATGCGGTTCACACAGGTGGTATCTCTTCGAGTGCTGGTATCCCTTTTTGGGTGATGGCTGTTGGTGCTATTGGAATTGCTGTTGGACTTGCTCTTTATGGACCAAAACTTATTAAAACAGTTGGAACAGAGATAACAGAGTTAGATCAAATAAGAGCTTTTTCTATCGCTATGGCAGCTGCTATTACTGTTATCATTGCTAGTCAGCTTGGGCTTCCTGTGAGTTCTACTCATATTACTATTGGTGGAGTATTTGGAGTTGGTTTTTTAAGAGAGTGGCTAGATGCAAATGGAAAACAAAAGAGTAAAAAAAGTGAAAAAATCATAGTCCAAGATGAAGAGAAAAAATTAAGAGCATACAATGCAGAGTTAAATACTCTTCTATCACAAGATAAAAAATCAAAAGATAACTATAAGAGAATTGTCGCACTCTATCAACTAATAGAAGATGAAGAGGAGATGATAAAAAATGCCAAAAAAGCTATTAAAAGTGCGCAAAAAGTAAGATATGTAAAAAGAGATACAGCTAAAAAGATTATTACCGCTTGGATTGTAACTGTTCCCTCTGCTGCTATTTTATCTGCATTGATATTTTTTATGATTAAAGGGATGTCAACTTAATGAACGGAGTCTTTGCAATTTCGCTTGATTTTGAGCTATACTGGGGGATGAAAGATGTTGTTAGTGTTGAAAATTATGCTAAAAATCTTGATGGCACACCAAAAGCAGTTGAGAGAATGTTAGAGCTTTTTAAAAAATATGACACTCATGTAACTTGGGCAACTTTAGGATATATTTTTTGTAAAGATAAAAATGAACTTATAAAAAATTATCCCAAAATAAAACCAAATTATAAAGATGATGAGATAAATCTATATAGCTATATAGAGCAAAACCAAAACCTAAAAGATGAGTATCATTTTGCACCAAAAAGTATTGATTTAATTACATCTTATGAAAATCAAGAGATGGCAACTCACACATTTTCACACTATTACTGTCTTGAAGAAGGGCAAGATGAAGAGGCTTTTTATGAAGATTTAAAAGTAGCTAAAAATATTGCTGAAAAAAAAGGTATAGAGTTAAAATCTCTGGTCTTTCCTAGAAACCAGTACAATAAAAACTATATAAATGTCATCAAAAAAATAGGCATAAAAGCATATCGTGGAAATGAAAAAGGGTGGATTTATGAAGCTAAAAGTGAAAAAGAGAAAAAAACAGCTCTAAAAAGAGTGCTTCGTATCATAGACTCATATCTTAATATCTCAGGTTATCACACTTATAAGCTAGAAAAGACTACAGATACAACACCTTTGGATATTCCTGCTAGTAGATTTTTAAGACCTCACTCTCCAAAACTCTCTTTTTTAGACTCTCTTCGCCTAAAAAGAGTTACAGATGCGATGAGCTATGCTGCAAAAAATAAAGAGCTTTTTCATCTTTGGTGGCATCCGCATAATTTTGGAGTCTATACAGATGAAAATATCACTTTTTTAGAAAAGATACTAAAACATTATAAAGTTTTAGAAAAAGAGTATGGTTTTCAAAGCTTAACAATGGCAGAGATAAACTCTATTTTTTAAAAAATCGATAAAGCTTTCTTCATTTAAGAGTTTTTAGAGATACTCTTTATCTTAAACGAGAGCCTATGCAACTCACAATACCCATGCTCTTTTATAAGCTCACGATGAAGCTTTGTCCCATACCCTTTATGCTTTTCAAATCTATACAATGGGTATTTTAAAGCTTGTTCTATGATATAACAGTCACGGCTAACTTTTGCCAAAATACTAGCAGCACTAACCTCTGCTATTTTATCATCTGCTTTTATAATGGCTTTCACTCCATCTACTCCAAAAGTTGTATTTCCATCCATTATGGTCTGTTTTGCTTTTAATTTACTCTTTATTTTAATTATAGAGTTTTTAATTGAACATGATAATCCTATCTTATCAATTGTTTTATTATCTGTAAAAACTATCTCTGAGTATGAGTTTTGCATAATCTCTTCAAATAATGCTTCTCGTCTTTTTTGTGAAAGTTTTTTAGAATCAGCCAAACCCAATATATTTTTTTTCAAAATCACACCTGCTACAACCAAAGGTCCAGCTAAACATCCTCTACCTGCCTCATCAATACCACAAATCATCTCTTATGTTTCCTTTCTACCCATTTTTAGCAATTTAAATACTTTTTATACTAATGATATAAATTAAACTCTTAAAAGTCCGATTTCTCTCAAAAGGGATAATCATGAAAAAATCAATAAGTTTAATTTTACCTCTACTATTTTTGTTAGGATGCGGGAGCTCTAGTCCATCACCAACTACAAATACACCTGAAATCAAGTCAGATACAAAAAAGTCTATCATAAAAACTGACAAAGATGGCAAAGTAACAACAATCACATTAGATTCAGGTAGTGCTGATGGTATTGCTGTATCTGGAAATGCACTTTTTATTGCAAAAGGAAAAGATGGTGTTGATGTTGTAAAGATAGGATACAGTGATAAAATTTCATCTGAGTTTATAACAGCGATCAAAGGGATTCATGCAAAAGGCATCTCTCTCTCTAGTGATGGAAAAAAAATATATATAGAAAATGAGCAAGGTTATGTAAATGTTATCAATATTGAAAATCTATCAAATCCACAAAAAGAACGAACAATAACAATGAAACAAGCTCAGAAATTTGCAATAAGTGAAGATGCAAACTATAAGTTTGTACCAAAAAAAGAGAGAGGATTAGAGATTTACGATATATCAAATCCTTCAAATGAAGAGCTAATCCATACTTTTAATAAAGCAAATGCTTATGATATTGTTTTAGCGGACAAAGATACAAAAGCTCTCATTGCATCTGGAATAACAGGTATAAACCTACTAGATATTACAACTCCAATTAAAGCAGATATTGTTGCCAATTTTTTAGTTGGTGGAAATGTTAAAGGACTCTCTTTAAATAAAAACGAAGGTATACTTTTTGTTGCAAATGGTGATAATGGAGTTTTAGTATATAACCTAAATGTCATACTTGATATGATTACAAAGTAATAATTTGAGTATACAATATCAAGACATGCTATAATCCATATAATTAAAAAAAAGGATAACAAAATGGCAGCTTCCAAATTGATGTCATATTTTACTTATGAGGATTATAAGTATTGGGAAGATAGTTGGGAACTTATAGATGGAATCCCTTATGCTATGGCTCCTACACCTTATCCAAAACATCAAAAAATAGTTTTTGCAATATCCAAAGAGTTAGATAAAAATCTCAACTGTACATTTAAAGAGATTTGTGAAGTGTATATCTCTCCTGTAGATTGGAAGATAGATGATTCAAGTGTTGTTCAACCTGATGTTGCGATATTTTATGAAAAAACAGAGAAACAATACTTCTCAAAAACTCCACTACTCATAGTAGAAGTACTTAGTCTATCAACCGCACTTAAAGATACTACAACAAAATTTGAGTTATACCAAAGAGAGGGTGTAAAGTGCTACATAATTGTCAATCCAAATGAGCAAAAAGCAGAAATTTTTGAGCTTGAAAATGACAAATACTTTCTTCGAGAAAAGATTGACCAAGATGGAGAGTATAAATTTTCACATGATGGGTGTGAAGTTAATATTGATTTTGGTGTTGTTTTTGGTTTTTAACACAAAGAGGATTACCTAATCCCCCTTCCCTCCCAATACTTTAAAACCATATCTTTAGTCTCATCAGGAAGTGGAACATACCCTAAATCTTCAGCTATTTTATCTCCGTTTTTATAAGTATACTCAAAAAACTTTGTTACCTTTTTATTCTCTTTTTTATTCTCTTTTGGCAAAAGTATAAAAGTAGCCGCTACTATCGGATAAGATGTTTCTCCTTTAGGGTAAGCTATGAGAGCATAAAAATCATTTTCAGGTGTCCAAGTCGCATATTTTGCTGCATCTTGAAAAGATTTTAAAGTAGGCAATATATATTTACCCTCTCTATTTTCAATTTGAGCGGCTGAGAGACCTAACTTTTGTTTAAATGAATACTCAATATAACCAATAGAGTATTTCACCTGCCCGATTGTTGCTGATACTCCAGCATTACTTTTACCAGCAACTACATTTGCTTTCCAATTTGGATTTTTACTAGGTTTAAATGCTTTATCATCTAGCTTTGCAAGATAGTATGTAAAGTTATAAGTTGTACCAGATTTATCAGCTCTAACTGCTACTGTAATTTTCTCATTTGGAAGTTTTAACTCAGGATTTATAGAAGTTATATCTTTGTCATCCCAATGGGTAATTTTCCCACTAAAAATACCTGCAATTGCTTTTTCACTAAGCTTCAACTCTCCATCTTTAACACCAGGGATATTATATGAAAGAACGATACTACCAACTACAGTTGGAAACATAAAAAGCTTGTTCTTTTTCAATGTTTTTGTCTTCATAGGTTTATCAGTTCCACCAAAATCAACCATTCTTCTTTTTATAGATTTCACACCATCACCAGAACCAGTTGGTGCATAGTTTACTTTTTCACCTGTTTTTTGATTATAATCTTGGATCCAAGCTTTGTATAAAGGTCCTGGAAACGAAGCCCCTCTTCCTTGCACTTCACTTGCTATCACTGTTGTTGCAATTAGAGATGAAGCAATTACTATGCCTATTATCTTTTTTAAATTCATCTTTTGTCCTTAAGTTTTATTGATTTCATAAAGATTGTACAAAGATATAGTTACAAAATGGTTACAAGTTTTTAAAAATTACAGCATAAAAATATTGGTAGTAGCATTAATTAAGGACTATTAAGCAGTAATTAAAATTTGAAAGAGCTAATTTTTTTGATAAAAATTATTAAATTAAAAAATAGAGATTAAGATTATTTTACAAGATAGAAGAGATTGCCTATTTTGGCAACCTCTTTATGGTTTATTTAACACTTTATTTCGGCATTCTTTCTATCATAATAATACCAATTTAATATAAGACACACAACATAATAAGCAATAAAACCATATATCGCATACTCAGCATGTCCAGCTTTTATCTGTTGACCAAAAAGTTTTGGCATGATAAATGCACCATAAGCACCAATTGCAGCTGTCCAACCTAAAACCGGTCCAGCTTGCTCTTTGTTAAAGATATATGGAATACTTCTAAATGTAGAACCATTACCAATACCAGTACCAGCAAACAGTAACATAAAGCATATAAAGAAAGGCCACCAATAATCAGTAGGAGTTGAACTCTCTCTTGCTTGAACGATAAAATAAGCAACCGCTAAAGCAGCACCAATTTGAAGTATTGTACTCCAAGCTGTAACTCTTGATCCACTATTTATCTTATCTGAAAGCCAGCCACCAACAGGTCTAATAAGTGCACCAACTAATGGTCCTAAAAATGCATATGTAAAAGCATTGATTTCGCCACCAAAAATATCTTGAATAAGTTTAGGAAATGATGCCGCATACCCTATGAATGACCCAAATGTCATTACATATATGATAGTCATAATCCATGTATGTTTATTGTTAAAAATTGCAAACTGTTTGTCAAGACTACCTTTTAGCTCTTTTGGAGATAAGTATTTCATCAATGCTAACGCGACAATTACAGCTGTAGGAATAACTATCCACATATTAACTTTTAAAATTACAAACATATATGCAGCAAGTCCAGCAGCTGCTATACCAAATAGTAACAAGAGTATAATTTTACCAAATTCACCAGCATAATTACCAAGGTTTGGTGTAGCACTTTTTAGATTGTTCATACCAAAAAATGAAGCTATAACACATATTAAAAGAAGCGGAACCCAAACCCAAGCAGCATCTTGAATATAGATAATCTTATCAGATTCAGGTAGTTGCATACCTGCACTAAATGCACCAGCTGTTAACATAAAAGGAATTAAAAACTGCATTGTACTAACACCTAAGTTACCAAGTCCTGCATTTAATCCTAAAGAGGTACCTTGAACTTTTTTTGGAAAAAAGTAAGAGATATTTGACATTGAAGATGAGAAGTTACCACCACCAAAACCAGAAGTTGCTGCAAGTATTGCCAAAACTGTATAAGGAACATCTTTATTTCCCATAGCCCAACCAGCACCAATTGCTGGAATTAAAAGAAGAGCAGTTGTTAAAAAGATAACATTTCTACCTCCACCAACAGCAACTAAAAAACTATTAGGAATTCTAAGAGTAGCCCCTGCTAGTCCTGCAACCGCAGGAAGTGTCCAAAGAAGTGCATTTATCTCTGCCCAATCTTCAGGTGTTTGAGGATTCATACCAAGAGTAAATCCCATCTTTTTCATTTGAACAATTAACATACCCCACATAAGCCATACTGAAAAGGCTAAAAGAAGTGATGGGATAGATATCCAGAGGTTACGAGCTGCGATACTCTTACCCTCTTTATCCCAAAACCGTTCATCTTCTACATCATATTTTTCTATATTGATTGCCATTACTCTTTCTCTCCTTTTGTTTTTTGTTGTATTTGTGTTAACTCTTCATTTGTAAAATTCCTCTGTGCATAAGGGAAGATAATGGTGTCTTCACGAAAAATATGCACTTTTAATAGCTCCAATAACTCTTTTGCTTGATTTAAAGCCACATCTAAAATAATAAAACGTGACTTCTCATCAGGTATTCTTGAAAAAAGTGCAAACATATTAAATGAGACCGCCGACATCTGAATAGCCTTAACATGATCATCTTCCAAAATATCTATGACATTAAAACTGTCATCTGTTTTTGAGTGATCTCCTGTATCTGTCATTTTTTTAGAAATAGCTGCAAAAAGATACTTCTCTTCTTCTTGATTATGAGTTACTACCTTGTCATCAAGAAAGGCAAAAAATTGCCGTAATCTCTCGTCTATTTCTCTGTCTACTTTTCCTCCTTCTATCATTGCAATGGTTGCCTCAAAAGCATTTAACTCTTTTGTGTACTCATTGTGCTCATCCATCATCTCTTGTAAAAATGGATGCATATCTTCATATGCTATCTCTTCTTCTTTGCTTGGCGGATTATAAGCATCAGGAGGACTATATGGTGATACACCCCCTTCCATATCTATTTCTACTTCTGGTTGTGTCGGTTCATTTGGGTTAAATTCGACACCACTAGTTAAACTATCATTCATAAAATTACTCCTTTTGTTTATTTTTATGCTACTTTTTTCTCTTCTTTGTTTACACTATCTTTAAGTAACCACCACATTCCAGCGAAGGACAAGAAAAGCATAAATGCCCAAGCACTTGACCAAAGACCAGTCCAATCAAGTAAGTATGCAAAGACAATTGGTGTGAAAAAGCCACCAAGCCCTCCAAGAACACCAACAACTCCACCAACCATACCAACATCATCTGGATAATGTTCAGGAATATATTTGTAAACTCCAGCCTTTCCAATACCCCAAATAGCACCAATCAATACAGCTAAAAATGCAAATATCCAAACATTTGCCTGAAAAGCAATTCTTGTTGTACCTTTAACTAAGAGTTGTTTTTTCTTAACTTCATCTCCAACTTTCACAACAGCCTCTTGCCAAGTTTTTTTAACGGGAAGTATAACCATCTTATCACTATCAATGAGATTTACATCATCCTCTTTCTCTTTTGGTGAATAGTGGTAAACTCTTTTACCAACTGTAACACTGTTTTCTGTTACCTCAGTCACCACACCAGGTATCTTTGCTATGATACCTTTTCCTGGTGAATATATATCAACTTTGGGTATCATAAGCATTGCACTAATAATTACCGAAATAGCCAATACCCAGACCATAACTTTTCTTCCACCATATACATCAGATAGCCAACCGCCAAATGCACGGATAACGCCTGATGGAAAACTAAATGCAGCAGCAAATAATCCTGCCGTAACAAGCGGAAGATAATATACATTTACAAAGTATGGTATTAACCACTGAGAAAAAGCAACAAAACAACCAAATACTAAGAAATACCACAAACCAAATTTCCAAACTTGTATATCTTTAAGCGGTAACATCATTTTGGCAAGAGTTTTATTAGCTGCTGCTGTTTTTCTATTTTCTGTAAAAATCAAAAATACAATCCCTGTTATAAACAATATAGCCGCATAATAAACAGGTAACACCCTCCATCCTTCTAGGTTTGCACCACCATCTGTAAGATTATTTAGTATTGACGGAGCAAGTAGAGCAGTTGCTGCTGCCCCTGCATTTCCCGCACCAAATATACCAAGAACTGTTCCTTGGTTTTTTCTAGGATACCAGACGGAAGTAAAAGCAATACCAACAGCAAAACTAGCACCAGTTATTCCAAACCCTAAGCTATATAGTGCATACTCTTCAAGAGTAGTGGCTGTAGATAGTAGATACATAGGAATAGCCGATAAAAGCAATAATATACCAAATACCCATTTACCACCAAACTTATCTGTGAGTATTCCTACAGGAAATCTCATAAGAGCTCCTGTTAAAACAGGAATACCTATAAGCCATCCCATCTCAACCGTAGTCCAATCAAAAACCTCATTGCTAACTAAAAAAGTTACCAATACCCCATTTAACATCCACGCTGCAAAGCAAATTGTAAATGCTAACGTATTAAAAATGAGCATTTTGTGTGATTTGCTCGTTGCTACCTCCATCATGATTCATCCTTTTGTATGTAAAAATTTAACTATTTTGATTACCTGAATATTAAGAAAATACTCAAAAAAACAAACTTTAATTTAGCATAAAGAGCATAACTCACCACTCTTTATGCTAAAAACTTAGTTATTCTTTGGTCGTTGAACTACTTCTTCCCAAGGAATATCTGGATCTCTAACTGTTTTCTTATCCCAATTCCATCTTACTACTTGATACGGTCTAGTAATATAATGCAAAGGTGCTACCAAGAAATGTACTAATCTTGAAAATGGAATAAGCAAGATTATTAAAAATGCACCAATAACATGAAGTTGAATAAGCAAAGGTGCTACTGCAACAGCTGCAATATCAGGGCTAAATGTAAATATCGACCATAAATATGGCACCATATTAGAAGCATACCATGCAGAACCCCACTGAAGAGACAGTGCAATAAGTACACCAGTGATAAGTTGTACAAGGATTAACACTTCTATAATAATATCCATTTTATTGGTTACCATTACCACTCTTTCATTTGTTAGTCTTCTAAATAAAAGTAGACCTAATCCAACAATAGCCATCAAACTAAATGCAAGCATAATTGTCTCCATTGTTACCAATGTACTTCCGCCAAAAGAAAACGAAGGAAATATAAACACAATTAAATGCGCAAAAAATACGGCAATAATTCCTATATGAAAAGGAAGAGAAGCCATAGAAAATTTTTGTGATTCTAAAAATTGTGAAGATAGTGATGAGTATTTAAACCCAACTTTATATCTATAGATAGAACCAATCACAAAGATTGCTAATGCTACATAAGGGAGTGCCCCAAACCAGAATATATCCATAATAAACTCCTTTTTTAATATGTAAAATGAGTAAATCTCATTTTACGATTGTTACAGTTGTATTTTATACTTAAAAAAAATACAACACCTTATATTTTTACACACAGCCGTTACAACTACTACTATTGCTACTACTACTCATAACACCAGATGCATCAAATGCTGGCTTACAGCTGTTAGAACTTTTTTTACCCTCTTCAACTTCAAGCTCAGATGTTAAAAAACCTAGGAAACTTGCATCTCCAAATGGTTTATTTTCTTTAATAAGAACAAAATCATTATCTAATACTATATAAAGTGCTTTGATAAGGTGCAAAAACATACCTACAGGAACAGAGGGAATAATTAAAGTTTTATACTGTTTTTTATACAGCTTATCTTTTGCTTCCATGTTTTTTGGACTATATTCGCGCATCATAACTTCCACAGCAGGAGCTATCATCATCGTAACTAAGTCATTTATAACTGATTCATCTTTCATTTTAGGAAGCAGTCTTAAGACATTGGCAATATGATCAGATAACTCTGTTCCTAATTCATTTCCAACTTCTCTATGCTCTTTGTTTAAATGAACCATAACTTCACCTCTAGTGTAATCATCACCATAGAGTAAATATCCTACCTCTAATGAAGTAACTGCCTGAACTTCAAAAGATTTAGTGTAAAGCTCTTGAAGTTGATATGTACTTGTTGGCAACAATTTAGCAAATGCTTCTAGTTCTTTAGATGCATCTGGATGTTTTGCTGCCAATTCGTCTATCATATTTTGAACAAGCAAACCGTAACTCTCATCAGGATAATCAAATAGTCTTGATAATGTTAAATAATGTTCTCTGTTCATTTTATACTCCTCTAGCAGGTTTTGGAGTCCATCCAAATCCAGTATTACCCTTAACATCAGCAGTAGATTCAAGCATCTCAATAGCTTGTTCTCTATGTGCCGCTGGGATAACAAATCTATCATCAAATTTAGCTAATGAAGTCATTTTATAAACTGCTTCTGCAGTTGCTTCGTCAAAACCTATCTCTGATAATGCCGCATCTGATTTTTCCTTAGAAATATCTCCAACTGTTACATATCTTCTATAAATTCTAATAGCCATAAGTTTTTTAAGTTTTTCTGCCATAAGTTTTTCATCACCTGCACCAAATAAACTTGCCATATATTTAAGAGGAAATCTCATATTGTCAATGTTTCCAAAAATTTCATCTATACTTGTGTCATATAACCACTTATCATCCCAAGCTTTTGCTTTTGGATGAAGGGTTGAGAGATCCTTCGTATTTTGACTTATTGTAGCCATTACTGGTAACATTGGTGGTACATAAAATAAGTTAGGAAGTGTTCTAAACTCTGCATGTAAAGGCAGTGCAATACCCCACTCTTTAACAAATTTGTAAATTGGTGATGCTTGTGCTGCTTTAATAGTTGAATCTGCTATACCATTTTCTTTTGCAGATTTTATAACTTCAGGATCAAAAGGATCTAAATAAATATCCATTTGAGCAGATATTAAATCTTTTTCATCTGCAGAAGCATAAGCTTTAATCTTATCCGCATCATAAAGTAGTACACCTAAGTATCTAATTCGTCCAACACAAGAGTGCATACAAGCTGGTGCTTGCCCTGCTTCTAATCTAGGAAAACATAAAAGACACTTTTCAGACTTGCCTGTACTCCAATTGTAGTATGTTTTTTTGTAAGGACAAGCTGTTACACACATTCTCCATGCTTTACATACATTTTGATCAATTAATACAACACCATCTTCTCCTCTTTTATAGATAGCACCTGATGGACAAGAAGCCACACAAGCAGGGTTTAAACAGTGATTACAGATACGAGGCAGATAATAAAATGCCATCTGCTCTAGTTGAAACATAGCCTCTTGTTCAGCTGGCGTAAGTTTTGCTAAGTTTGGATCTTTTCTTGCAAAATCTGGTGTACCACTTAAATCATCATCCCAATTTGGTCCCATTTTAATATCTATAGGTTTACCTGTAATAAGAGAAACAGGTCGTGCAACAGGTTGCACATCAGATTGTGGTGCTTCAATGAGGTCTAAATACTTATATGTAAATGGCTCATAATAATCCTCTATCACTGGCATATTTGGATTGTGAAAAATATTTAACAATCCTTTTAATCTACCTGCACCTTTCAAAGAAATTGAACTACCTTTTTTCTCCCAGCCACCTTTGTATAAATCTTGATCTTCCCACTTTGTTGGGTATCCTGTTCCAGGTTTTGTCTCAACATTGTTGAACCACATATATTCAGCACCTTTACGATCTGTCCATATATTTTTGCATGCAACTGTACATGTATGGCATCCTAAACATTTATCTAGGTGAAAAACCATTGACATCTGTGATCTTATATCCATCTTACTCTCCTTATTTTTCTTTTTATGTGCTTAAAAAATAACACTATCTTTTTTTCTAACAACAACATGAGCATCTCTATTTACAGCCACTGGACCCCAGTAGTTAAAGTAATATGTAAATTGTCCATACCCACCTGCTAATAAGTTTGGTTTAAGACGAACTCTTGTTATGGCATTATTACCACCACTTCTGGTTCCACCTTTAAATCCTTCACGCTTATCGGTAAGCGGTAATCCTATAGTTCTCTCAATAGTATGATAAACGATAGTTACACCTTTAGGAATTCTCGCACTCACACAAGCTCTCGTTGCATAAACACCATTATCATTAATAACTTCAACCCAATCATTATCTTTTATGCCAAGATCTGCTGCATCAGCTTCACTAATCCAGCAAGGCTCAATACCTCGTGAAAGTGTCAACATTCTAATATTATCCATATAAGTAGAGTGAATATGCCATTTACCATGTGGTGTTAAACACGAAAGAACTTTAGCATCGCCACTAACAACAGTTTCTCTTAAATCACCAAATACTTCCTTGTTCGGTGATGGTTTGTATGTCGGTAAATGTTCACCGTGAGCAATATAAAGCTCGTGGTCTAAATAAGTATGTTGTCTTCCAGTCAATGTTCTCCAAGGTACCATTTTTTCTACATTATAAGTATATGCAGCATAAGCTCTATCCGTATCTATAAGACCAGACCATACAGGAGATGTATTATACCTATGTATAGTTTTTGTCAATTCATTATAGTTTAGGCGAAGATGTTCTTGTCCTTTTGCTATATCTTTAAGTTTAAGACCTGTCTTCTTTTCAGCATTTTTATATGCTCTATTTGATAATTTACCATTTGTAACACTAGATAGATGAAGTACCGCATCTATTGCAGAGATATCTTTCTTCAAAGATGGATACACTTTACCTTTATACTCTTCTAGTTCTGTTACAAAGTGATTTGATTCTATCATTTCATCATATACATCCTCTGTTTCATAAAAACTTCCATGTGCTCCTGCACCATTTCTCATATTTGGCCCAAGACGGATATATTTATCGTAAATCTCTGTATAATCTCTCTCTTGTATAGCAATTTTGTGCATTGTTTTGCCAGGGATTGCTTCACATTCACCTTTAAACCAATCTTTGATGGTAGGTTGAGCAAGTTCATCTTCAGTATCGTGTACTAATGGAGCGGTTACAACATCTTTTTGAATACCAGAAAGATGAATTTCTGCCACTTCAGATGTACTTTTAGCAATATTAGAGAATATTTCCCAATCTGTTTTTGCTTCCCATACAGGAGGAATAGCTTCACCCAATGGATGAATAAATGAGTGCATATCTGTAGAGTTAATATCAGCTTTTTCATACCAAGAAGCTGAAGGAAGAACAATATCAGAATAAAGAGCAGATGAGTCCATTCTAAAGTTAAGATCAATTACAAGATCCATTTTACCTACAGGTGCTACATCATGCCATTTGACCTCTTCTGTTGCTGCTTGATCTTTTGCTGTGATATTGTCAGTATTTGTTCCAAGATAATGTTTCATTGCATACTCTTGACCCTTCATACTACCTGCGATTGCATTACCTCTCCAAATATACCAAATACGAGGGAAATTTTCTGGGGCATCTACATCACCAGCTGCATATCCTAAAGATTTATCTTTTAATGATTCTAGTACATACTTCTTGACACCGTCGTCATCTTTAGCACCACTTTGTGCAGCAAGTTCTAATGAACTTTTATTAAATTGTGGGTAAAAAGGCATATGTCCTAATCTAACTGACTTATAAATATCATCAGCCATATGAGCTCTTGTAAGTTCGTTATCTGGTACGGTATTATAGTCTGCATGTTTAGTATCATATCTATACTGATCTGTATTCATATAGTGCCAGATAGGTCCTTGTTGTAATCTTGCCGTAGAATTCCAATCTTTTGCAAGTGCGATACTTCCCCACGCATCAACAGGAGCTAGTTTCTCTTGTCCAACATAATGGTTGATACCACCACCATTTTTACCAACTGAACCAGTAAAAATAAGTGCCATAGTAGCAGCTCTATACATAAGGTTTTGATGATACCACTGGTTAATACCAGCTCCAACGATAACCATATTTTTACCTTCAGTTATCTCACCTGTATTTCCCCACTCTCTAGCAATACTAATAATAGTTTTTGCATCAACCCCTGTAAAAATCTCTTGCCAAGCTGGAGTATAAGCTGCGGTTTTATCAGTATAATCTGTTGGGTAAGCACCTTCAAGTCCTCTAGGAACTCCATATTGTGCCATGTGAACATCAAATGTAGTTGTTACTGCTATTTTTTCACCAGATGTAGTTTTGATATATTTAACAGGTACACCTCTTAGTGGTTGATTATCTAATCCAAAGTCATCAAATGCTGCTAAAAGTACTTCATCATTGTCGTCTATAAATGAGAGTATAGGATCATAAGGTTTATCATCAATGGAGTTTTCAAGCTTCATATTCCATTTACCAGTCTCTTGTTTATCCCATCTATGTCCCATACTACCTTTTGGTACAACGAATGTTCCAGTTTTAGTATCTTGTTGGATAAATTTCCACTCACCATTTTCAATATCTTTATATTCGGCTAATTCATTGGCTCTTAAGAGTCTACCTGGTTTTAAGATACCGTCATCACCTTTTTCTATTTTAACTAGGTATGGTACATCAGAGTATTTTTTCAGATAATCAATAAAATAAGGAACTTGTTTATCTACATAAAACTCTTTTAATACAACATGAGTGATTGCTTGCCAAAATGCCCCATCACTACCAGCATGAAGTGGTATCCATTGATCTGCAAATTTACTAACTTGACTAAAATCTGGTGCACATACAATTGTTTTTGTACCATTATGTCTAGCTTCGGCAAAAAAGTGTGCATCTGGTGTTCTTGTCATGTTTAAGTTTGCACCCATATCTACAATCATTTTTGCATTGTACCAATCAGCACTCTCACAGCAATCTGTTTGCTCACCCCAAATTTCAGGGAATGAAGGAGGAAGATCACAATACCAATCATAAAAACTTATATTTACTCCACCAAAAAGTTGTAGAAATCTAGATCCAGCTGCATAACTTAGCATGGACATAGCAGGAATAGGAGAAAACCCTATGACACGATCTGGACCATATTTTTTAGCTGTATAGATATTTGCATTTGACATAATCTCATTTGCTTCATCCCAAGTAGCTCTTCTAAATCCACCTCTACCTCTTGCATGCTGATAAGCTGTTCGTTTCTCTTTATCGGCTTGAAGGTTTTCCCAAGCTTTCATAGGGTCGCCACCAGCTTTTTGTTTCTCTTCCCTGTATGCATCTAGTAATGCACCTCTTATAAGAGGGTATTTGATTCTAATAGGACTATATAAATACCATGAAAAAGATATACCTCTTTGACATCCTCTAGGCTCATATCCTGGTAATTTACTATCAATCTCTGGATAATCAATTTGCTGAGTTTCCCAAACAACTATACCATCTTTAACAGCAACTTGCCAAGAGCAACTACCAGTACAGTTTACGCCGTGTGTACTTCTTACAATTTTATCATGTTGAAATCTATTTCTATAAAAATCTTCCCATTTTCGTGTTTGTGGGTTTACTATATCTTGTATCCAACTCATTCTTACTCCCTCCAACTTGATTTTATTTGTCTATCATATAACTCTTGATTTACAGACTCTCTTAATGTTTTTCTTCGATCCATTTTAAGTGTTAATACATAAAAAATAGCAGCAAGTATTAACCCCAAAATCCAAAAATAACCACCTGAACCACTATCAGTAGACTCTACATCAACTGTTTTAAAAAATGATACAAGATCTGCTATTTCATCTTTTGTTAAATCTTTTCCCTCATAAGCTTCAACCATTATGGGTGATGATATAACCCCTGATTCTTCAAGCATATATTGTAAAGTACTAGCCATATCTCCACCGTATGGGGTTAAATCTGCGGCTAAACTACCACCTCTTATAGTAGAGGTGTTGTTTACATTATGACAAGCAACACAAGCAACTCCACCATTCTTAAATGGCTTTGTTCCATCAAATAAGTTTGCACCATTATCTACACTAGCCCCAAAAGAGACTGTAGAGATAAACACACTCCAAAACACTAGACGACTAAATATCATTTATTTCCTCCTATTATTTAGTGACTACTAGTATACTAAATGAAACTACAAATTCTATTGATATAAGTCAAGAATTAGTAACTTTTATCTGTACAGCACACTGTTTAAAGTTTGGTGTAAATGACTTTGGGTCGTAAGTAGAAAGGGTTAATCTATTTATAAGTTGCTTATTAAAATGAAAAGGAACAAATATATTTTCTTCTCTCACAATCCCAGTAACCTTAACTATAATATTTTCAACTTCACCTCTCACAGAACTTATTGTAACTCTATCTCCACTTTTTACTTTTAATTTTTTTGCATCTTTTGGATTTATCTCAACCCAAGCTTCAGGTGCTAAATCATTAAGTATTTTGATAGTTTTTGTTTTGGTTGCTGTATGAAAATGTTCTACCGTTCGACCTGTATTTAAGATAAATGGAAACTCTTTAGATATATTCTCCTCTAAAGGCTTCCAGTGAGAAGAGATAAATCTAGGTTTGCCATCTGGAGTACGACAAGAAATATTTTCATTATAAAGTCTTTTTGTGCCATTTGGATTTTGCTTATTGCACGGCCACTGTATACCACCTAGCTTTTCAATCTTTTCATAACTCATACCACTATAATCACAAAGTCTTCCACTACTTACTTTTTTCCACTCATCAAATGCATCTAAGTGACTACTCCAGCCATCAAACAACATCTTATTAACACCTTCAAAATATTTAGAAAACTCAGTCACTATATAAAAATCACTTTTACAATCTTTTGGTGCTTCTATCGATTTTCTAGCTAAATTACATCGTCTTTCACTATTTGTATAAGTTCCCTCTTTTTCACTCCATGTAGCAGCTGAAAAAACAACATCAGCAAAAGAAGCTGTATCACTTAAAAATGAATCTTGAACTACTAAAATTTCTAGCTTTTTAAATGCTTCTCTTATACGATTTTGATTTGAAAAACTTACGAGTGGATTTGTTCCCACAATCCATAATGCTTTTATCTCACCTTTTTCAATTGCCTCTATGATTTGTGGATATGAGTAACCTCTATTTTTTGGAACTAACTCTAACGGAACATTTACAATTTCAGCATACTCCCGCCTATCTTTTAAATTAGTAAAATCTCTATACCCTGGAATTGAGCTTGTAAATCCTACTTCTCTTGTTCCCATAGCATTGCATTGTCCTGTTAGACTAAAAGCTGAAGCCCCTCTCTTTCCTATATTTCCACACATTAGAGCTAAGTTACAAATTGCACTTATTGTATCACTCCCCATGGTTGATTGATTTATACCCATAGTCCAAGCACATAAAGCTCTATTGGCTTTTGCATAGATATTGGCTAAATTATAAAGCTCTTTTATCTCTATACCTGTTATACCTGAAACTATTTTTGGTGTATATATCTGTATATGCTTTATAAACTCTTCGCTTTTATTAACTTTTTCTTGCATAAATTTTTCATCTGCTAACCCCTCTTGCCAGACAATATAACATAGACCATTTATAAGTGCTAAATCTGTCCTTGGCTTAATAGGTACAAATATATCAGCAATATTTGCAGTTTTGCTATGTCTTGGGTCTACAACTATCAAAGTTTTATCACTGTTTTTTTCAATATGTAATTTAATTATCGGGTGATTATCAGCAAGGTTTGAGCCAAAAAGAAAAATTACATCAGCATAAGAGAAATCCTCATAACACCCAGGAGGACCATCACTTCCAAAACTCTGTTTATAACCCATGATTGCACTAGACATACAAAGAGTTGTATTACCATCGTAGTTATTTGTGCCAAGTCCTAGCTGAATAAATTTACCAAGTGTGTAAAACTCTTCTGTTAAAAGTTGCCCAGATGAGATGCAAGCTACAGCATTTTTACCATGCAATGAAGCAATATCTTTAAACTTCTCACTCACTTTTAAAAATGCTTCATCCCATGATACTGATACTAATTTATCATTTTTTCTTATCATTGGTGAAGTTAAACGACTAGCTGCTCCAACCATCTCATGTTGAGTTAAACCTTTTGGACAAAGTGTCCCCATGTTTACGGGATGTGTTGGATCACCTTTTGTATATACAGGTTTATTATCTTTAACTCCGATATAAAGCCCACATCCCACACCACAATATCCGCAAGTTGATCTTATCCATTTGTCAGGTTTTTTCTCTTTTGAGATTTTTCCAAACATCTTATCATCAACAAGTGCATATTTTTCACTCTTTATATCAAATCCTAAAAAATCTTTAATCGCATCTACCATCTTTAGTTTTTCACACTCCCAATTTTTCTTTTGATTAGTATATCAGACACATATCTATTTTTATACATAGTATTGTATAAAAATTAATCATTTTTTTCTTGTTTTTAATGTGTTTGTAGAATTGTCATATATTCATCAGCTGTTTATAACTTTTTTATTACAATATGCACATGAAAGCAAAATTTAAAACCGTAACCGTTGCACATTCTCCAGATGCAGACGATATCTTTATGTTTTATGCCATTAAGTTTGGTTGGATAGGTCTTAGTGATGTTAAGTTTGATAATGTCGCATTGGATATTGAAACATTAAATGTAAAAGCACTTGAAAATTATTATGATATAAGTGCTATTAGTTTTGGTCTTTATCCACTTATAAAAGATGAGTATGCACTTCTTAGGACTGCTGTGAGTTTTGGTGAGGGGTATGGTCCTAAGCTTATTAAGAAAAAAGGTGTGAAGCTTAAGAGAAATTTTAAAGTCGCACTTAGTGGAAAGTACACAACAAATGCTCTATTATTTAAAATTGCTTATCCAGATGCAAAAATTATATATAAAAACTTTTTAGATATTGAAAAAGCGGTAATTGATGGTGAAGTGGATGCAGGTGTTTTAATTCATGAGAGTATTTTAACTTATGATGATAGTTTGGAAGTTGAAAGAGAGATTTGGGATATTTGGCAAGAGTTAACAGGCGGAGGATTTCCTCTTCCTCTTGGTGGCATGGGAGTTAGGCGTTCTATCCCTATAACTAGGGCTATATCTTATGAAGAGGTTTTAACAAAAGCTGTCAAAGTTGCTCATGAAAATAGAAAAATTCTCTCAAAAATGCTTTTGCAAAGAGAACTTATAAGAGTAGATGCAGATAAACTAGAAACTTATTTAGATTTATATGCAAATGAAGAGTCGATAAGTATGAGTGATATTCAGTTAGATGCAATTGATAAACTTTTTAAGATAGGGTACGATAGTGGATATTATAGTGAGAAGCTAGATGTTAGAGACTATCTTGTACCTGTTCAGTATAATGATTATAGGTTTGCTTAAAGATGGAAGCAAAACTCATAGGACTTGGAGTTGAGACATTTAAATTAGCACTTTATCTCTCTTTGCCTATGCTTATGGCTGGATTAGTTGCTGGGCTTTTAATCAGTATTTTTCAAGCTACTACTCAAATAAATGAGATGACTTTGTCTTTTGTTCCTAAAATCATTGTAGTTGTTGCGGTGATTATATTTACCATGCCTTGGATGATGAATATGATGATGGATTTTACAAAAGATGTTATCAATATGATTCCTGAATTTATATTTTGAGATGATTAGGCTTGTAGATTTTTCTCTCTTTAGCTCTATCAAGATTGGTCCTATTTGTGAGGTGTTGTTGATAGATGAGATTATGCATCTTGATTGTAATACTTTTTTGATAGGTGGAGCAAATAACATCATAGTTTCAAATACTCCTCCTTCTCTTGCAATGCTCTCTAAAGAGTTTGATTATATCTATATAAAAGAGAACTTACTTTTTATTGGTGGAGCTACAAAAAGTGGGCGAATATTTTCTTTTTGTAAAAAGAACAATATAAAAGGGTTTGAGTACCTCTCAAAACTTCCAGGAACTCTAGGTGGTCTTATAAAAATGAATGCTGGAATGAAAGATGATGAGATATTTAATAACTTAGTAAAAATAAAAACATCTGATGGATATAAAGAGAAACAGAGCATCTCATATGATTATCGTTTTACAGATATTGATACTATCATATATGAGGCAATTTTTCATATAGAAAGAGGGTTTGAAGATAGTAAACTTGATATATTTTCAGCTATGCGAAAAAATCAACCATCTTATCCTAGTGCTGGAAGTGTGTTTAAAAATCCTTTAGGAGATTATGCTGGGCGACTTATAGAAGAGGTTGGATTGAAAGGATATAAAAAAGGTGGAGCAAGTTTTAGTAAGGTGCATGCCAACTTTTTGGTAAATTTGGAAGATGCAACTTCTGAAGATGCACTTTTTTTGATAGATCTTGCAAAAAAAAGAGTTTATGAAAAATCTGGTGTAGAGTTAGAAAATGAGGTGATTATCATCTAATTATGGTACTTTTTGTAACATAAAATGAGAAAAATAGTCAAAAAACTAAAAATAAATTAAAGTTTATTAGGTAAAGTTTATTTTTATGCTAAAGTATACCTACAACAATTTAGAAACCACTTCTAACTTGGCACGGTTGATGCTAGATGTGGTTTTAATAACTTTTATTTGGAGAGAGAAAATGAAAACAAAGTCAATTTTATTTACACTTTTAAGTATACTGTTTTTTTCAGGATGTGCAAATATCGATAATTATAATATCATAAAAACAGGAGAGTACCAGCTAGAAGATGATGGTAAAAAAGAGAATAAGGTCTATTTTAGTGATAGTTCTAGCGATATAGAGAATTTTAAAAATGATTTTAGAAAATTAACAGATGAGAGAATTCCAGAATTTAAAGGGAGTATGATTATCTCAAAAAGTGGTACAAAAAACAGTGGTGGTTATAATTTAAGTGTTGATAGTATTGTAGATGCAGGTAGATATATGGTTGTTACAACTATCTTAGAGAGCCCTGGCAAAGGATGTATTGTAACTATGGCATTGACAAATCCTTACATAGTGATTGAGATACCAGATAACCATAAAGAGGTTGAGTTTGTTCAAAAAGATGTTGTAGTTGATTGTGAGTAGTTGACTCAATTTTACTTTTACTTCAAAATAAGTCCATTTTTAGTAAAATCTCTACAAATACGAACCAAGGTAAAAAATGCAAAACTTAGATGAGATACTAAAATCTCACAAATTAACCCAAGATGACTACATTCACATTAAAGATATTTTAAAAAGAGAACCAAATCTTTTAGAGATAGGCATCTTTTCAGCTATGTGGAGTGAACACTGCTCTTATAAATCTAGTAAAAAATACCTTAATGGATTTCCAACAGTTGCTCCTTGGGTTATTCAAGGACCTGGAGAGAATGCTGGTGTTATTGATATTGGAGATGGGATGGCTGCTGTTTTTAAGATGGAGAGTCATAATCATCCTTCGTTTATTGAGCCTTATCAAGGTGCTGCTACTGGAGTTGGTGGGATTTTGAGAGATGTTTTCACAATGGGAGCTCGCCCTATTGCAAATATGAATGCACTTCGTTTTGGAAATGTTTTAAAAAATGACAAAGTAAGCTCTCATCAGAGATATTTGGTTCGTGGTGTTGTTGCTGGAATTGGGGATTATGGAAACTGTATGGGAGTTCCAACCATCGGTGGAGAGACTTTTTTTGATGATGCTTATAATGGAAATATCTTAGTAAATGCCTTTACATTGGGAGTTTGCAAAAGTGATGAAATCTTTTATGGCCGTGCTGAAGGGGTAGGAAATCCTGTTATTTATGTTGGTAGTAAAACAGGTCGTGATGGTCTTGGTGGGGCTGTTATGAGTAGTGATAGTTTTACAGAAGATAGCAAATCTCTTCGCCCAACAGTTCAAGTTGGTGATCCATTTACTGAAAAACTTCTGCTTGAAGCTTGTTTGGAGCTTTTTAAAGAGGATTATATCGTAGGTATTCAAGATATGGGAGCGGCTGGGCTTACTTCTAGCTCATTTGAGATGGCTGGAAGAAGTGGAAGTGGTATGAAGATGGATTTGTCACTTGTGCCTGCTCGTGAAGAGGGTATGACACCTTATGATTTTATGCTTAGTGAGTCACAAGAGAGGATGTTAATTTGTGCAAAAAAAGGGTGTGAAGATAAGATTATTGAGATATTTGAGAAGTGGGATTTAGATGTAGCTGTGATCGGTGAGGTTACTGATAGTGGGGATATGGAGCTTTTTTGGGAAGAGAATAAAGTTGGGGAGATACCAATTAACCCAATTACTGAAGAAGCTCCTGTACTTGATCGTCCTATAAAAAAACCTAACTATTTAGAAAAGATAAAAGATACAACAATAGATGATTTTGGGAAGGTTGATAACACAAAAGCTTTTGATAAACTTTTTAGCTCACTAGAGGTTGTAAATAAAGCTTGGATATATGAGCAGTACGACTCAATGGTTCAGACAAATACAGTAAAAAGACCAGGAAGTTTAGATGCAAGTGTGGTTCGTATAAAAGAGAACTCTAAAGCACTAGCTATGAGTAGTGATTGTAATCCAAGATATTGTTATATCGACCCCCAAGGAGGAGCGGCGGCGGCTGTGATGGAGAGTGGGCGAAATGTTGCAATGAGTGGTGCAAGACCTTTATCTATAACTGATTGTTTAAATTATGGAAGTCCTGAAAACCCTGAGATTATGTGGCAGTTTGCAAAAGGATGTGAGGGTATAAAAGATGCTTGTAAAGCATTAAATACTCCCGTTGTAAGTGGAAATGTATCTCTTTATAATGAGACTGATGGAGTTGGTGTTTTTCCAACTCCAAGTATTGTTATGGTTGGGCTAAATGAGGATCAAAATAGAGTTTTAGCTTCAAGTTTTCAAGAAGAAAACTCAGCACTTTATCTTATAGGAGAGACAAAAAGTGAGTTTGGTGGAAGCCTCTATATGAAAGAGTTATTTGATAAAGTTGAAGGAGTTTTACCTGAAATTGATTTTGAAAAAGAGTTGAAGTTGTGGGATTTTATTATAGAAGCAAATGAGAAAGATCTTCTATTTTGTGCAAAAGATATTAGTGTTGGTGGTATTGGTATAACTCTTGCTAAAATGTCAGCTGTTAGTGGCAAAGGTGTGGTTGTTGGGGTTAGATTGAGAGATGACAGAGATATATTTTCTGAGAGTTTTTCTCGTGCAATTGTAGAGGTTAAATCAACAAAAACTTTTGAAGAGTTTGCTAAAACTAAGGGCATAAAAATAGATAGAATTGGAAAAGTTGGTGGGGACGAATTTATCTGCAACGATATAAAAAAAGATTTAGCTAAGATGCAGAGTATCTATTATGGTAGATTTCAAGAAGTGATTGAGAGTGATGTATAAGGATAAGAATTATCATATAAAACTATTTATTTGACGATAATTGGATTTTATGTTACAATAGAGATAAAAAGAGAAGAAGATGGAACAATATATAGAACTTTTAAAACATAACAACATCAAAGTAACCCCCCAAAGATTGGCGATAGTAGAGCTAATGGATATAAATGGGCATATAAGTGTAAGGGAAATTTTTAATA
This sequence comes from Campylobacterales bacterium, assembly GCA_027068765.1. GTDB lineage: Bacteria > Campylobacterota > Campylobacteria > Campylobacterales > QNZT01 > SZUA-1433. The sequence continues at coordinate 3,755 of JAMOMC010000057.1, read as the reverse complement.
AAATTAAAGCTAATTTTCCTTCACTATCACTTGCAACTGTCTATAAAAATGTAAACTCAATGCTTAAAAACTCTTTTATAAAAGAGTTGAAAATTACGGGACAAGATTCAAAATATGAGTTAGCAAAAGAGGCTCATTCACACCTTATATGTCAAAGCTGTGGCGATGTGAAAGATATAATTTTAGATACAAATTCTCTTATATCAGATGCATTAGAAAAAAGTGACTACACTATAAGTGAAAGTTCACTTCAGCTTTTTGGTCTGTGTTCTAATTGTCAATAGAGTTAAAAAATTTAATAAAACAAAAAGTTCTCATCATGGATGGGGCTATGGGTACACAGATACAAAATCTCGATATTCCACAGAGTGCTTGGGAAGGAAATGAAGGATGCAATGAGTTACTAAATGTAACATTTCCTGAGGGCATCTCAAAGATTCACGAAGATTATTTAAAAGCTGGTGCTGATATAATTAAGACAAATACCTTTGGTTCAATTGCTTGGGTACTTGATGATTATGATATAGGTGATAGAGCATATGAACTCTCATTTGAGGGTGCTAAGATAGTAAAACAGTTGTGTGAAAAATATAGCACAAAAGATAAACCTAGATTTGTTGCAGGAGATTTAGGTCCTGGTACAAAACTTCCTTCACTTGGTCATATTGATTATGATGAGATGTATGCTGGTTATAAAAAAGCGGCAAAGGGTTTGGTAGATGGGGGGTGTGATCTCTTTTTGCTTGAAACTTGTCAAGACCCTCTTCAGATAAAAGCATCTTTACATGCTTGTCAAGATGTTGCTTCACATATTCCTATCATGGTTTCTGTTACGATTGAGCTTTCTGGTTCAATGTTGATAGGTACAGATGCAAGGACTATCGCTACTATTTTAGAGCCTTTTGATATTTTATCACTTGGATTTAACTGCGGAACAGGACCCGTACAAGTTAAAAAACATATAAAGACTCTAAGTGAAGTCTGGGATAAACCTATATCAATCCATGCAAATGCAGGACTCCCCCAAAATAGAGGAGGTGTTACTTTTTATCCGATGGATGAAAAAGAGTTTACTCTACATCAAAATGAGTTTTTAGAGTATGATGGTGTTTCTATTTTGGGTGGGTGTTGTGGTACTACCCCTGCACATATTTTAAAGCTCTCAAACTCAATTTTAGGAAAAATTCCAAAACCACCTTTAGGAAAACATCCAAAATCTTTAGCATCTCTGTTTGAGATAAGAGAGTTAGTACAAAATCCTGCTCCATTTTTTATAGGAGAGAGAAGTAATGCTACTGGAAGTAAAGCTTTTCGTGAACTTTTGTTGGCAGAGGATTATGAGGGTACTTTATCGGTTGCTAAACAACAAGTTAGAAGCGGTGCTCACGGCATAGATATTTCAGTTGGTTTTGCAGGTCGTGATGAGACCAGAGATATGCAGATAGTAGGATCCCTCTATGCTTCAAAAATAACCCTTCCCCTTATGGTAGATTCAACCGTTAGCAAAATTATAGAGATGGGTTTAAAACAGATTGGTGGACGACCTATAATCAACTCTGTAAATCTTGAAGATGGTGAAGATAAATTTGATGAAGTGTGTTATCTTGCAAAGAGATATGGTACAGCTCTTGTTTGTTTAGCGATTGATGAAAAAGGGATGGCAAAGAGTAAAGATGAGAAGGTAGCAATTGCTAAGAGAATTTATGATCTTTGTGTAGATAGACATAAGCTTGATCCTAGAGATTTGGTGTTTGATCTTTTGACTTTTACTGTTGGTAGTGGGGATGAGGAGTATTTTACAGCTGCAATTGAGACAATTGAAGCAATAGAAGAGTTTAAAAAGATGCATCCTGAGGTTGGATTTGTTCTTGGAGTTTCAAATATCTCTTTTGGATTAGATAAACACTCTCGTGAATATTTAAACTCTGTCTTTTTAAATCATTGTATAAAAGCTGGCTTAAGTATGGCAATTGTAAATGTTAAAAATACAATTCCTCTTCACAAAATGAGCCAAGAGGATATAAAAGTATGTGATGATTTGCTCCTAAACAATAGAGAAAATGGCGACCCACTTTTTAAATTTATCGACTATTTTGCAGATGCAAAAGAGGTAGACCAAGATGAGGAAGAAGCTAAATTTGCATCTTTAAGCACCAAAGAGAAACTACACTCTCTTTTGCTTGATGGAGATAAAGAGAGGATATTAAAACTCTTACCAAGTGCTAAAGACGAAATAGCTCCTGAAACAATCGTAAATGTGATTTTGATAGATGCTATGAAAGAGGTTGGAGAGCTTTTTGGAAGTGGCAAGATGCAGCTCCCTTTTGTGCTTCAATCTGCTGAGACTATGAAAAAAGCTGTTGATTTTTTAAATCCATATCTTCCTAAAAAAGAGAAAAAAACTCAAACTACTCTAATCATAGGTACAGTTAAAGGGGATGTTCACGATGTTGGTAAAAACCTTGTTGATATAATTTTATCAAATAACGGTTTCAAGGTTGTAAACATCGGCATTAAAGCGGATATTTTTGATTTTATAAAAGCATATCGTGAACATAATGGAGATGCGATTGGCATGAGTGGGCTTTTAGTAAAGTCAACTGCTGTGATGATGGAAAATTTACAAGAGCTTAAAAAAGAGGGTATTTTGGCTCCTGTACTTTTAGGAGGGGCGGCTTTGACTTCTAAATTTGTTGATGAGTATTGTCGTCCTAATTATGATGGTGATATTTTTTACTGTAAAGATGCATTTGATGGTATAGTTGCAATGGGGAGAATAGAAAAAGGTGGAGAGCTTGATGTAAATCTTAGTAAAAAAAGTGAAGTTTTACAACAGCCAAAAGTCAAAGTGAAAAAAGAGATAATAACTCCTAGTTTTGCTGATATAAAAATGCCCTCACCAAGTAAAATCCCAACTCCTCCATTTTGGGGTAGAAGAGTCTTAAAAAGTGATGTAAGAGAACTTAGTTTTGAGTGGATAAATCATAAACTTCTTTTTTCTACTAGATGGGGATATGGTGGCAAAAATATGAGCAAAGATGAAAGGCAAAAACAGATAGATGAAAAACTGTGGCCTCTTTATGAGAAGCTAAAATCTGAGATACTAAAAAAAGATCTCTATAAACCTATTCAACTTTATGGATATTTTCCTTGTCGTAGTGATGGTGATACACTTCTAATTTTTGATGAAAGTGAAGGATGGAATAAAGAAGATGAGATAAATAAAGAGCCATTAGAAACTGTAAGAAAAAGAGCAAAATATAAAATAAAGTTTCCAAGACAAACGAGAAAACCTCATAGATGTTTGAGTGATTATTTTTCAAGCTCTCGCCATGATGTGGTGGCTTTTACACTTGCTAGTGCTGGTGAGAGATTTAGTGAATATGAGCAAAAGCTGTACAAAGATGGTAAGTTTACTGACTATCATCATCTTCACGGTATTAGTGTAGATTTGGCTGAAGCATTGGCTGAAGTTCTTCATAAACAGATACGATTAGATCTTGGAATTGCTAAAAATGAGGGAGATACTCTAAGGGATGTAAAACTTAGTCGTTATCAAGGAGCTAGATACTCTTTTGGATATGCAGCTTGTCCTGAACTAAAAGATAATAGAGTTATATTTGATTTATTGAAACCTGAGGAGTTTGGAGTGGTTTTGGGAGAGACTTATCAGATGCATCCAGAACAAAGTACAAGTGCTTTGGTTGTTTATCATAAAGAGGCTTTGTATTTTAGTATTTAAAAATATTTCAAAT
>JAMOMC010000056.1 GCA_027068765.1 Campylobacterales bacterium | reverse complement strand
TTGAAACCTGAGGAGTTTGGAGTGGTTTTGGGAGAGACTTATCAGATGCATCCAGAACAAAGTACAAGTGCTTTGGTTGTTTATCATAAAGAGGCTTTGTATTTTAGTATTTAAAAATATTTCAAATATGAAACAAATTTTAACAATACTTTTATTTACAGGAGCTTTACAAGCAAATGCTTTAAAAAATTTAAAAATCGGCTGAGAGAGGAAATAAGATGGCACAACTATAGATAAATGAAGCTTTAAATTAATTAGAATTTAGCATCTTATCCAATCTTCTAGATTTATCGTTTAGCATCTGTTCAAACTCTTTATCATCTATTTGGCTATTTTCAAATCTCTCTAAGAGTAGATTTGAATTCCCTAAAATCACAAAATACTTTTTATCGTTAAACTCCAATAAAACAGCTCTATTTTGTCTATCTAATATCTTTTGAGTTAGAACTTTGATATTTTGTTTCTCCTCTTTTTGAAATAGCCAACTGTTTTTAGGCTCTCCTTTGTTTTGAATCCATTTTTTTAATATATATAGAAGTAAAAACAAAAATGCCAATACAACCATAACTTTTAAAAAACTACTGCTTATATCTGTCTCATCTCTTGTTTTGTACTCTTTTGTTTTAATTCCAAGAGTTGCTAAGAGTTTTGGTTTTATTCTAATTCGTAGTCCAAAATTGTCTATAGTTTTTGAAGCTTCTAGTGTGTAGGCTTTTGTAGTTTCTACCTTGATAAAAATCTGCTCTTTATATGGTAATATTTGAATCTGTCTTATGATGTTTGAATTTACCTCTTTTGTGATGCTTTTTTCTAATTTTAAACCATCTAGCATTAAAATTGTGCTATTTTCATCCTCTTTTTTAGAGATTTTTCCAAGATATGGTTTATCAAATGAAAGCATCAAATCAACAACATCATCTTGTTTATAAATATTGTGGCTTATTATCGTAGTTGCATATGAAAAACTAATAAATAAAAGAGAAAGAAAAAAAATTCTCACTGACGCTCTTTTTTAAAATATTGAATAATAGCATCTGAGTCTAAAATCTCATTTATTCTAATCGCAAGATTCTCCTCATATACCATAACTTCACCTTTACCTACAATTTTTTTGTTAACATAAAGCTCAACACTCTCACCTGCTGGCTTTTTCAGATCTATAACTGAACCAATTTTAAGCTGTAAAAAATCTCTTAGCCTTATATTTGTAGAGCCTAATTCTGTTACTAGGGTTACTGATACATCTATGAGTTTGTCATAATTTACACTATTTTGATTTATTTCAATATTTTCCATAGTAGAGATTATACCTTTAAGTCCCTTTTATGTAGAATTGAGAGATCATGATTATAGAATTGACAATTATAGGTATATTTGTAGGGTTTATCTCTGGCTTTTTTGGAGTTGGGGGTGGTATGATTTTAGTGCCAATTTTAATTTATCTTGGATTTGATATAAAAAATGCTATTGGTATTTCAGTTGTTTCTATGCTTTTTAGCTCTGTTTATGGCTCATATTTAAATTATAAAAAAGGGTTACTTCTTTTAGACAATACACTATTTTTTGGTTTGGGTGGTTTTGTTGGTGGTCTTGGTGGTGGATATGTTGTTGATAGGCTCTCTTCACAATCTCTTACTTTTATCTTGTTTTTTGTTGTTTTATTTGCAATTTATAAGTTTTTTCACTCACCTATAGTTTCTAATAAAAAAGAACTTAATCATAAAATACTTTTTGTATCTATTGGTCTTGTTATTGGTTTGTTATCCACAAGTGTTGGAATTGGTGGGGCGATTTTGCTTGTTCCTATTATGGTTGGATTTTTATATTTTGATATTAAAAGAGCTATCGCTGTTTCTCTATTTTTTGTTGTTTTTTCTTCATTTGCTGGTTTTATCTCACTCTCTTTTTATGGGTATATTGACTATTATCATGGTGTGATTGTTGGTGTTTCATCACTTCTTGGGGTATTTTTTGGTATAAGTATTTCGCATAAAACCAATCCAAAAAGACATAAGAGTCTTATTTTGATACTCGATTTTATTATTTTAGGTCTTATTGCAAACAAACTTTTATAGGGAAAACATGGACAAGATAAAAATATATGGGGCAAGAGAGCATAATTTAAAATCAATTAATTTAGAGATACCAAAAAATAAACTGGTAGTAATAACAGGAATTAGCGGAAGTGGAAAAAGTACTTTAGCATTTGATACACTTTATGCTGAGGGACAAAGACGATACATGGAGTCACTCTCTTCATATGCTAGGCAATTTCTTGACCGCATCGGAAAACCTGATGTTGATAAGATAGAGGGCTTAACCCCTGCAATTGCGATAGATCAAAAAACAACTTCAAAAAATCCTCGCTCAACTGTTGGAACTATCACGGAGATTTATGACTACTTTAGGCTTCTTTATGCACGAATTGGAAAACAGCACTGTCATCAGTGTAAAAAACCTATCTCTCAAATGAGTGCAAGTGATATAATTGAGCAAGTATTAAAACTTCCAAATGGAGCAAAGGTTGTACTTTTGGCACCTTTAGTTCGTGAAAAAAAAGGTAGTTTTTCTGATATGCTTGAATCTTTAAGTCATAAAGGTTATGTAAGGGCTATGATTGATGGTGTTATGGTTCGTTTGGATGAGGAGATAGAGCTTAGTAAAACTAAAAAACACACTATAAAAGTTGTTATAGATAGAGTTGTTATAAAAGATGAAAATCGCCAAAGAGTTGCTGAGGATGTTGAAAAAGCTTTAAAAGAGAGTTATGGAGAGTTGGAGATAGAGGTTTTAAATCATGAAGATGTTGGTTTGGAGAAAAACCATATTCACTATAGTGAACATTTTGCCTGTTTTGATTGTAAAATATCCTTTGAACCGCTAGAACCACTCTCTTTCTCTTTTAACTCACCAAAAGGGGCTTGTGAGGTTTGTGATGGTTTGGGAATTCGTTATGCTATTGATATGAGTAAAATTGTTGATTATCATCTTAGCATAGACAAGGGAGCTATAAAACTTTTTTATGGTTTTAACAAAAGTTATTATGCAAAGTTTTTAAAAGCATACTGTGATGTAAACGATATAGATACATCTTTACCTTTTGAAGAGCTTTTGCCTCATCAGCAAAAAGCTGTACTTCACGGAGGAGCTGGAGAAGCTGAATTTACTTGGAAAAGACATAAACTTAAAAGGCGTTTTGAGGGTGTTGTAAAGATAGCTTACAATATGATAAAAGATGAAAAAGAGTTAGCTGAGTATATGAGTGAAAAGGTTTGTGATAAGTGTGATGGAAATAGATTATCACAAGAGTCATTAGCTGTTATAGTCGCAAAAAAAGGTATAGCTGAGTTGCTTGAATTGCCAATTGAGAAAACTTATGATTTTTTTGCAAAAAGTAGTAATTTTGATTATCTCTCAAATCAACAAAAACTTATAGCTGAGCCAATTTTAAAAGAGATAAATGAGAGGCTATTTTTTCTTTTTGATGTTGGGCTTGGGTATCTATCTTTGGGAAGAGATGCTAGAAGTATTAGTGGTGGTGAGGCTCAGAGGATTAGGATAGCATCTCAGATAGGGAGTGGATTGACGGGTGTTTTGTATGTGCTTGATGAGCCTAGTATTGGGCTTCATGAGAGAGATACTTTGAAGCTTATTAGAACTCTTAAAAATTTACAAGAAAAAGGAAATTCGGTTATCGTGGTAGAGCATGATAAAGAGACTATCTTTGCATCTGAATTTATAATAGATATAGGTCCAAAGGCTGGAAAAGGTGGTGGAGAAGTTATTTTTAGTGGCGATTTGAAAGATTTGAAAAAAGCTAAAACTTTGACTGCTGATTATCTTTTTGGAAGGAAAAAGGTTGACTATTTTCAAGGCAGGAAACAAAAAAAGTGGATAGAGATGAGAAATGTCACTATCAATAATATCAAAAATCTTTCAGTTAAAATCCCTCTAGCAAACCTTGTAGCAATTACAGGAGTGAGTGGAAGTGGTAAAAGCTCACTCATACTTCAAACTCTTCTCCCTTTTGCTAAAGAGATTTTAAATAGAGCAAGAAAAGTTAAAAAAATTGATGGAGTAGAGTGCGAGGGATTAGAGCAGTTAGATAAGGTTATCTATCTTGATCAAAGCCCAATAGGACGAACTTCAAGAAGCAATCCTGCAACATACACAGGTGTCATGGATGAGATAAGAGATATTTTTGCCAAAACAAAAGAGGCAAAGATACGAGGATATAAAATTGGTCGTTTTAGTTTTAATGTAAAAGGCGGAAGATGTGAAAAATGCCAAGGAGAGGGGCAGATAAAAATTGAGATGCATTTTTTGCCTGATATTTTAGTTAAGTGTGATGGGTGTGACGGACATAGATATAACTCTCAAACATTAGAAGTTCTGTATCGTGGAAAAAGTATATCTGATGTTTTAAATATGAGTGTAGATGAAGCGATGCTCTTTTTAACAGCAATTCCAAAAATTCATCAAAAGTTAAAAACTCTTCAAGATGTAGGGCTTGGATATATCACACTTGGTCAAAATGCAGTGACATTAAGTGGAGGTGAAGCTCAAAGAATCAAACTTGGAAAAGAGCTTAGCAAACGAGATACTGGAAATACCCTTTATATACTAGATGAGCCAACAACTGGACTTCATTTTGCTGATGTTGATAGACTTACAAAGGTGCTTCACCACTTAACAGATCTTGGAAATTCCGTTTTAGTGATTGAACACAATATGGATATTATTAAAAATGCTGATTATGTTATCGATATTGGACCAGATGGTGGTGCTAAAGGTGGTAAAATAGTTGATGTTGGAACTCCTTTAGAGATTGCTAAAAATTTTGAAAAAAGTGGGAGTTATACGGGGAAGTATTTAGTTAAGGAGTTAGAACTTTAATCTGTTATCTTTTGTATAAAACAGTTATATATTTGCTACTTTGTTAGTTACTTAGCAAATAGCTGATTAAAATGTTTTTTTAAGATTGTAATTATTTTAATTTTTTGTTATAATATTTTTGATGTTAGATAATTGTGAATAATTGGGGTTATTTAGATATTATGTGTGTTGTTAATATAGTTACACTAACGATTTAAAACAGCATATATCATGATAAAAAAAATAAAGTCATTGGGTTATTTCATTAACTTCACATCAATTATGCAAACCCTCAGCTTTTTAAAAAGTTGCACAAAAACTCTCAAAAGAAAGAGAAAAAATAATGCTTAACAAAAAGTTCTCTCATGCTGTAATAAATGATTTGAAATATTATGTTTATATTTATTCACACCCTATAACTAAAAAGATATTTTATGTTGGTAAAGGAAAAGAAAATAGAGTTTTTTCTCACCTTAAAGATTTTAAAGATGGTAAAAAAGTTGATTTTCTACTTGATTTAAAACAACAAAACTTAAAACCTAAGATTGAAATTTTAGTTCATGGCTTAGAAGATGAAAAAACTGCTTTAAGAGTTGAATCATCAATCATTGATTTACTAGGAGTTGATAACTTAACAAATATTCAAAGTGGTTATAAAAGTGCAACTTTTGGACGGATGTCAATAGAACAAATCAATTCAGCTTATGACAAAAAAGAAGTTGAAATTTTAGAGCCTTCAGTTTTAATAAGAATCAATCAAGCTTTCAGATACTCCATGTCTGATGTTGAACTATATGATTTTACTCGTGGTCGTTGGGTTTTAAATCCTGAAAATTCAAAACTTGCGAAGTATGCATTTTCTATCTACAAAGGTATCATTCAAGAAGTTTATGAAATTCTAAATTGGTATAAAGCTGGAACAACCTTTAATTCTAGAGAAGATATATTTAATGATGCTGAAAATTCAAATAATAGATATGAATTTATTGGAAATATTGCAAAAGAAAAAATTAGAAAAAAATATAAGTACAAATCAGTTGAACACTATTTTAAACAAGGAAATTCAAATCCAATTATGTACTTAAATGTGTAACAAAACTCATAAAAGATCTGTCCCAGCCGTTTGATTTTGCTTAAGTAAAAAAATGTGTTATCATGATAAATATAAAAGAGAGTAAAAAATGATAGAGATTTCAAACTATGATATGAGGCTTCTGTGGCTAAATTCAAATGGTTTACTAAATCC
>JAMOMC010000055.1 GCA_027068765.1 Campylobacterales bacterium | reverse complement strand
AGCAGAGATTTCTGATGGTGGAATTGAAAAAAATGCTACGGCTGGAATTGTTTGTGTTAAATAGTACACTTTACAAAGATTTTGTCTAAGGGCTTTGATGTACTTTGATAAGTTATTTAAGCCTGCATTTTTTGTATTAAACAAGTTGTCTTTTAAGATTAAGATTATTGTAGCTATCTTTTTATTGTCTGTTATACTTATACTTCCTTTGAGAAATATGTTTATGAATTATCTCCAAGAGAAAAATCAAATTGAAGATAAGCTCATAGGGTTACAGTACAATAAACATATTTATTCATTAATTTATGATGTTCAACTTCATAGAGGTTTTAGTGATGGATACTTAAATGGAAATATTAGTTTTAAAAAAGATATTTTGGAAGGTCACAAACGAATTGAAGTTAAAATTTCAAAACTTCTTAAGTATGATTTGGAAAATTTAAATTTATTGGTAGTTAATCAAAATTTTATTAATTTTTTGAAGGAATTTGAGTTTGTTAAATTTGACAATATGAAATTCTCTACAAGTAGTACAAAAGTATTTAAACAGCATACGGATATTATCTTCTCTTTAATTAAAACTTTGCAAAATGTTGCCAAAATTACATCTTTTAAAATTAGCGATGATTTAAGTATATATTATATGTCAAGTATTTTAGATGATAAATTAATTTTTTTGGGAGAGTATACTGCACAAGCTAGAGGGTTAGCTACTGGTATTTTTGCAAAGGCTTGGGTTAGTAAAGAAGAGGAAATGAAACTACTCTCTTTATATACACTAATTCAAACATATAAAGCATATTTGGGTGATTTTTCAAATTTTTCAAATATTGATAATTATGAAGTAGTTAGCAAAGAGATAAAAGTTATCTCATCTAATTTAGATCAGATACAGCAGGTTATAAATCAAAATATATTTTTAGCTAAAAAGCCACTTTTTGATAGTCAAAGATTTTTTAAACAAGCTACTTTAGTGTTGGATATGCAGGTTGATTTATATGAAAATTTGTCTAAAAGCTATCAAAATACGATAGAGAATTCAAAGAGAGAAAAAGAGCTTAAATTGATAACTTTTATAGTTTTGTTTTCAGCTGTTTTTTTGGTGCTTTTATATCTTTTTATAGCATTTTATCTCTCTGTTATAAGGAGTTTAAAAAAGCTTCAAGAAGCATCTGAACTTATATCTAGTGGAGAGAAAAATATACATATTGAGCCTGATTCAAAAGATGAGATTGGAGATGCAATTTTAGCTTTTAATAAAATGAGTCAAACACTTAGTGAAAATATCATATTTTTAGATGGTTATAAGATGGCAATTGATGAGACAAGTATAGTCTCTAAAACTGATGAAAAAGGAGTTATAACTTATGTAAATAAGATGTTTTGTGATATTTCAGGGTATAAAGAGGAGGAGTTAATAGGAAAACCACACAACTTAATTCGTCACTGCGATATGCCAAAAGATGCATTTAAAGAGCTTTGGCAGACTATTAAAGATGGCAATATTTGGAAAGGTGTTGTTAAAAATAGAAAAAAAGATGGTGGTCATTATATCGTTGATGCTACTATTATTCCTATTGTTGATAGTGATGGAAATTTTAAAGAGTATGTTGGAGTTCGCCATGATATTACTGAGCTTGAAGATTCAAAAGAGGAGATTAAAAAACAAAAAACAGATCTTTTAACTAATTTACCAAATAGAAACCAGCTTTTAGAGGATCTGAAAAATACTAAAAAGCCTATATTATTTTATTTAAATATAGATAATTTTTCAAATTTAAACGATTTTTACGGTGCAAAAATTGGTGATAGTGTACTTATGCATTTATCAAATCATTTAGAAGAGATTTCTGTTTTAAAAAAGTATAGAACATATAAGCTTACCGCTGATGGATTTATACTTCTTTTTGAAGATGAAAATTTGTCAAAAGATAGATATAGAGATGCTTTTGAAGAGATTATTGACTTGATTGAGAGAGAGAAGATAGATTGTGATTTGCAAAATCGTGTTAGTATCACTGTAAGTGGTGGTGCATCTTTTTACAAAGAGAATATAAAAAATGAGAACTTAATAGTAAATGCAAATATAGCAAGAAAAATGGCACAAGTAGGAGATAAGAAGCTTTTGATTTATGACTCTCTTATGCAAAAAGATGACTCATATCTTCACAATATCACTTGGGTAAATATGATAAAAAATGCAATTTTAGAAGATCGTTTTGTTACATTTTTTCAACCAATCATTGATAATAAAACAGGTAAAATAGTAAAATATGAAGCACTTATTCGTATAAAAGACAACAGTAACAAAATTATCTCTCCATTTTTCTTTTTGGAGATTGCTAAAAAAGCAAAACTTTATTCAAAAATCACAAAAATTGTTATTGATAAAACTTTTGAAACATTTGAAAATCTACCACAGTTTCAATTCTCTATAAATTTAAGCATGGAAGATATAAATAGCCCTGAAACAACAGCTTATATCTATAAAAAACTTAAAAATTATCCAGATACAAATCAAGTTATATTTGAGATAACAGAGAGTGAAGAGATTGAAGATTATGAGAGTATCAAGAGATTTATAAAAATTGTTAAAAATTATGGTGTTAAAATTGCGATTGATGATTTTGGTAGTGGTTATGCTAACTTTAAACATATACTAGATCTTGAAGTTGATTTTATAAAGATTGATGGAAGTCTTATAAAAGATATACATAGAGATAAAAATTCACAAATTATCACAGAAGCTATCATAGAGTTTTCTAAAAAATTAAATCGTAAAACTATCGTAGAGTTCGTACACAATGAAAAAGTTTATGAAAAAGTAAAGCTTATGGGAGCTGATTATTCACAAGGGTATTATTTAGGTGAACCTAAATCGGTGTTATAAATCTGATGATTTATAATGAGTGTTGGATTAGAAAGTATACAATGTTTAGCAAAAATATGCTACTTTAGTTTTAGAAAATGGAGTGTTACAGACTATCGTCTCTTTGGCAAAATCTTAACTCTCCCAAACAACATAAAGGCAATAAAAACATCATGAAACGATATATTATGATTATTTTTATAGTTTTGCATCTGATAAGCAATAGCTTATATGCAGCAAAAAGTGTTGCTCAAAAACAAGAAAATATCCACGAGCATGTTCATTATCACAATAATTCTACTCATCTACATACACATAGCCATGTTCAAACAAATATTTACTTGATAGATTTTTTTGAATATTCATATGATACCAACAGATTGAGTACCTTAAAACAAAAAGAAAACTATTTAGAGATTCAATGTTTCATTTCAAACCCCACATTAAGTTCTATATTTCGTCCTCCTATAGTATAACTTTCTAAATCATTTATATCAAATTTATATTATTATCAAGGAATAAAATGAAAGTTATTTTTATATTAGCTTCATCTGTATTGCTTAGTACCGTAGCTTTTGCACATGGTATTTCACAATCAGATATGCAGGCTATGATTGAGGGTGGAAATCTTCGTTATATCTGGCTGGGTGCAACACACATGTTGAGTGGATATGACCATCTGTTGTTTCTATTTGGAGTTATATTTTTCTTAACTACTGCTAGAGATATTATCAAGTTTGTTACTATATTTACAATTGGGCATAGTATCACTTTGATATTTGCTACTTTTATGAGTATAAATGCAAATTATTATCTTATAGATGCGGTAATTGCCCTTAGTGTTATCTATAAAGCTTTTGATAACAACAAAGGTTTTCAAAACTATCTTGGAGTAAAGTCACCAAATCTACTTATGATGGTTTTTATTTTTGGACTCATACATGGGTTTGGGTTATCTACAAGGTTGCAACAGTTGCCACTAGGTGAGCCAAGTTTTGAGATGTTGATGAGAATAATCTCATTTAACATAGGAGTTGAAGTAGGACAGATAATCGCTCTAATCGCTATGCTTTTAGTGTTAACTCAATGGAGAAAGCTGGCATCTTTTGCAAAATTTAGTAAAATTACAAATCATGCACTAATGTTTGTTGGTTTTATGTTACTGTTAATGCAATTACACGGCTACTTGCACACAACCCATGAAGAAGAGTTTGGATTTAACAAAGATGCACATCAGCACATTCATCTGGATATGAAAGAGGCTGAACAAAACAGTTATCAACACGATACACTATAAAGGAAAATAATGAAAAAATTAGTAAAAACATCACTTATTACAGCGCTACTAGCTTGTAGTTTTAATCCACTTTATGCAGGTGGAAATCACGATAACGGACACAAACACTCGCAAAAAGAGTTAAGTAAAGATTTGGCTCAAAAAGAGGCATATAAAAAGGTTCAAGAGTTAGTAGGTATTAAAAAGATAGATAAAAGTTGGCTCAAAGCTCCTTTGTTGGATGCAAAAAAGAAAAAATTTAATGACCATCTTGAGTGGGTTGTTAGTTATAAAAATGAAAATATCAAAGATACTAAAAAACAAATTCTTTATGTTTTTGTAAATATGTACGGTAAAATCACAGGTGCCAATTATACTGGCAAATAGTTTTTTTGGAGGATAAAAAGGTATAATTTTAGAGCTTAGAGGAGGGAAAAATTACTTTCAAGTTAAAAGCCTAATCCCTTTTTCATCAATTTGAATAATTTTCTCATCTTTAAGTGTTGTGAGTGCTTTTTTAAAACTCTTTTTGCTCATGCCAAATACATCTGCAATATCTTTTGAAGAGCTTTTATAGTTGTATGGCAGGGTTGGAGTTTTATTTAGGAGTGAGATAATTTTTTCATTTTGACCTATTTGTTTATCTTCTCCAATTGGTTGTAGTGAGATGTCTAGTTTTGCATCATCTCTTATGTTTTTAATATATCCAGTTTTTTTATCTCCTATTTTTATACTCTCAAATATCTCGTTATCAAAAATCATACCCTCATATAAGTTCTCTACAATCACTTTATATCCAAGTGGAGTTTTAGCGATAATGAGAAGTTTAACACTTTTAACATCTTGCAACTTTTTTAAATCTTTTTCTAAATATCTTCCAATTTTGCTATCTCCAAAAAGTCTATCACTTTTTTCATCATAAGCTACTCTTAAAATATAACTTTTACCAAGCTCAAGTGGATGTTTTTGTGCAGATTTTGGAACAAAAAGGTCTTTTGGTAAACCCCAATCAACAAATACTCCAAAAGGTGTAACATCTACAACTTTAAATAGTTCAAACTCCCCAAGAAGTGCTTTTGGAGTCTTGGTAGTAGCCACAATTCTATCTTCTGAATCAGTGTAGATAAATACATCTATCTCTTCACCAAGAAGCATTTCATCTGTAACATAAGGACCTGGCAAAAGCACATCTTCTTGATCATCATCTGTTACAAGATATAGTCCATGCTCACTTGTTCTGTCAATTTTTAACTTGTTGATTTGACCCAATTTTAGTTTTTCATTCAATGGTATCTCTCCTCATTTTCTATGGCTCTTTTTTTATGTTTATCTTTTTTGAAACTCTTTTTTCTCTTTATCATTTGTAGTCTATTGGCTTCGTGAAGTGTTGTTTTTTGTATCTCTTGTATACTTTTTTCACTCTCAGGTAAATTTGCTGTAATCTCTACAAACTTTTCAAGCTCTATCAAGTAATGGTTAGTAAGCTCTACTTTTTCGATATCTTCCAAGGGTTTAAATACTCTATCTCTTAAGCTTATAAACTTCTCTTTTGTTGCATCTTCTTTATTAAAAAAACTAACAACTCTATTTACAAATCTCTCTAACTCTCTTGTATATTTGATTCGTTTATATTTTTGAATCTGTTTTTCGCTAAACACACAAAGCCTTAATTTTTATTTTAGTATATCTTTAAATATTTAAAAACAGCTCGTTTAAGTTTTTTTTTATATAATTGAACAAAGGGTAAAAAAGTGAAAAATAATTTAAATTTGTTAATAATATTTTTATTAACATTAGTGTATGTAGGTTGTGGAACTTCTGATAAAACTACAAAAGATACTCCAAAAAAAGAGTTAACTCAAGATGAAGATATTATAGATAGTGAAGATGTTGTATCTCCAGTTGAAATAACACAAAAGATTTTAAAAGATATTATAGAGATGCCAAAAAGCATACCCTGTAAAGATGGTGAGTTTTATAGATTAAAAACAAAAGAGTGTTTAGCACTAAAAAATAGATTATGGGGATTTCAAGGATTTACTCTACCCTTAGAAAATGTTTATAATTTAGATAAGTGTACTCAAAATTCTTTACAATCACTTATAGATAATCTTCCAAAAGAAGGCGGGAAGATTATCATGCCAGAGTGTACAATAGAGATAGTAGATGGGATAGAATTAAATAGCTCAATTATTTTAGAAGGTGCTGGTGTTGGTAAAACTATTCTTAGTAATCGTGGTGAGTCTGCTATACATGTTATCGGCAAAGATGTAATTATTAGAAATTTTACGATTGATGGGAACTTAGATACTCTAAATGGAATTGATGGACGATTAACAAAAGGGAACACTCTTATAGAGTTTATTGAAGCTAAAAACTTCAACCAAAGTCGAGGTGCTGGTATATCGTTTCTTACAAAAAGGAGATTAAATAGACCAGCTTTAACCATCAGATACTGTACAACTTCAAATTCGCTTCACGGTATTAATGTAAAAGTGATGGCTACTGCCTTAGCCTTAATCTATTCAAATCAATCATATGCAAATAAAGATTATGGAATAAATCTAAGTACAAATTATCTTGTAGAAGTTGCAGGAAATTATCTACACAATAATGAAGAAGCAGGTGTGAAATCACCTAATGCAAATCATATAACTTATCATCATAACGATATGAATTTTAATAAAAAAGCAGGGATTGTTTATACCGGTGGCACTGGTTATGGGCTTATAAAAGTAGAAAACAACGACCTCTCAAACAATGGAGGAATGGCATTTTCAGCAAGAGATACAAGGTTGTCAAATTTATATCTCACAAACAATATCGTAACAAATAGTATCGATATAAATGGTTATGCTATTGGGGTTGAAGGAGTTAGACAAGTGCATATAACAGGTAATCACGGAAGAGTCTGGGCAGGAGATAATAATTATAGCAATATCACTTATTACTAAAGTTTTATAAGTGTTGCTCCCATTCCGCCCATATTTACAGGTGCATCTTCGTGGCTTTTTACAGATGGGTGAGTTTTTAAAAACTCTTTTACTCCATATGCTAGTTTTCCGCTACCAACACCGTGAAACACTAAAACTTCATCATACCCAGTTAAAAGTACATCTGAGAGATATCTATCTAGTTTTTCGATAGCTTCATCTACTCTTAATCCGTGCAGGTCTAATTTGATAGAAGAGAAAGATGGTTTTTCTATTTTTATGATAGAGGGGGTTTTGATGGTTGGGAGATTTCCACTTCTTTTTAACTGTTTTATCGGAACTCTTAGTTTAATTCCACTACTATCAATCATCGCTTCATCTTTTCTGATTGATAAGACTTTTCCTCTTTGGTTTTGATATTTGACAAAGTCACCAACTTTTATATCTAGTTTTTTATGGTTGTTTTGTACTTTTTGTGCAATGTTTTTCTTTTTATTTGCTACATTTAGCATCTTGTGAATAGTTGGGGTATCTTTGCTTTTTGCTGCTATTTTTGCTTCGAGTATGGCTTCATTATAGCTTTTTTCTAACTTGTTTTTAGTCTCTCTAAGCTCTTCATCTGCTTTAAATTTTAAGTTTTTTAACTGCTCATTTAGCTTTTTTTGAGTTTTTATCTCTTCATCTAAAATCTCTTTTTTGGCTCTTAAACCAAGTTCAAGGTCGATGTTTTTTTGTATAAGCTCCCCTAGTTTTTCTTTATCTTCTCCATAAACTTTTTTAGCTTCACCTATAAGGTTTGCAGGTATTCCATACCTTAATGCTGTCTCAAATGCATAACTTTTACCAATAGTCCCATAAAGAAAATCAAATGTAGGTTTTTGCTGTTTTTCATCATAGATTGCAGCTGCTAACTCTACTTCTTTGTGAGTTGCCATAAGGGCTGCTAGTCGTTTATGGTGTGTTGTTATGACAATTTTTGCATCTTGGAGTGCTAATTTTTCCAATATCACTTTAAAGAGTGAGGCAGCTTCATCAGAGTCAGTTCCCAGTTCTATCTCATCAACTCCTACAATAAAATTTTTTTTGGAAAATAGTTTAGAAAATTCAACCATTCTTCCTGCAAATGTTGATATGTCATTTTTGACATTTTGAGGATCATCTATGATGGCAGCTAACTCTTTGAAGTATCCTATCTTTGAGTTATTTGCATCTATTTGCATGGGGATTAGATATTTTGCTAGATATACGGCTGATAAAATTGACTTTAACATCATAGTTTTTCCGCCAGCATTTACACCTGTTATGAGGAGAATTTTTTTATCGAAATTAAGAGAGATTGGTTTTGGGTTTAAAAGGGCAGGGTGAGAAAAGTTTTTAAGTTTTATCTCACCTGTTTTATTTGGTTTGATAAACTCTAAGTTCTTAGACTTTGCAAAAAATACTCTAGCTTGATAGCTGTCAAATCTATCAAAAGATTTATTTATAAAAGATAAAAACATCTCAAATTTTGCAAAAACAGATGAGATTTTTTTCTCATACTCATATATAAGTTCATCTTTTTGACTCAAAATATCTGCTTCATTTTTTCTAAGTTTTAAAATACTTTCAGGTGAAACATAAAAAAAACCACCACTACTTCTAGCTGTAACTGTACCTTTTAAAAAGTGGTTAAACCCACCTCTAACTAAAAGAGTTTCACTGTCATTTATATAGTGAATTTGTCTATCTACTAAGTATGGGGATAGTTTTTGTGAAGTTAAAAGTCTTCTTAAAGACTCTTTTATCTGATCTTTATTGCTTTTTAGTGAGTTGTTTAGGCTTAAAAATCTCTCATCAACTTCATCTCTAAGTTTCCCCTCCAAATCAAAATAGCGACAAATTTCTACTATCTCTAAAGGAGTTATAATCTTATCTATCCAGTTTTTAACTTCACCCTCAAATGGAAGTTTTTTAAGGTATAAAAAATACTCTATTATCTTTACAAATTCATAAATTTGGTTTAGTTTTAACATGCCTAGTTTTTTAAGATACATAAGCTCTGTGTCTAAGTTTTTAATCTCTTTTGGTGCTTTAAAATCTACAAGTGATAGTTTTTGAATAAAACGAAAATGAAGTAAAGAGTCCCCCTCCATAAAGAGAGGTTTATCTCTTGCTAAAAAGCTTGTAAAATGCTCTATAAACTCATCAAGATCAAGTTTGGAAATTATCTCTTTCATTCTTTAAGTTGGCAGTCTTCAATCGAATATAATGTCCCTAAAGTCTTTTTTGTATCTATTGGCATAAATGAACCTGTACCTCTTTCAAGTATGTATAATTTACTATTTACTTCTGCATCTTTACAGATTAACGTTTTGCCTTGGACGAAGTTATTTGCTAACTCTCTGCTTGTTTGATTTTGTTTTGAGAAGATAAACTCATAAAGAGTAGCTGCAAGTATAAGAGTTGCGATTACACTAACAATTGCAATTTTCTCTTTTTTTGCTAAAGAGTCACTTTTTGATATAAAAAAAGCAACCAGTAAAATAAATAAAATTCCTAAAATAATCTGCATCAGTATTGTCCTCTAAGTTGATAAGTAATATCTCCAGCCCCAAGCCCAATAATCAAGCCTTCGCTAAGATCTTGTATGCTTTGCTGGTCTTTGATGATATGAAGATGTCCATCTTTTTTTAAGAGTGCATCTGCAAAAAGCGGTTTATAGACTTTAAAATGTTTCTCAAAGTCTATCTCTTGTTTTTCTTCACCAACTGAAAAAACAGGTAAAATTATAAGCTCATCAATTCCTGCAAAACACTCTTTGAATTTGTCAAGATTGTCAATTGTTCGTGAGTATTTATGAGGTTGCCAAATCGCTACTACTTTTTTAAGTCCCAAAAGTTTAGCATATTTTCTTGCAGATTTGATGGTGACTTCTATCTCTGTTGGATGGTGTGCATAATCATCGATAATGACACAACGACTATCTTTTTCCAAAATATCAAATCTTTTTTTAATTCCTTTATAGTTTTTTAGATTTTCTCTGACTTCTTCTAAGGGGTTTTGTGTCATGGCCGCTAAAATTGTAAGAGATGCATTTATAGCTATATGTTCACCAACTCCAAATACTTCAAAAGTCCCTAAATCTTTTAGTATAAATGAGGTAAAAGGTTCATTGTCGATGATTATAGTTTTTATATTTTTGATATCAGAACTAGGATATAGACGAATAGCTTCTAGGTTGGTTAGAGTGGATAAAAACTCATCTTCAGCATTTATAACTCTAACTTTTGCTTTTTGTAAAAATGTTCTATAGGCATCAAAAAATTTATCTAAGTCATAATCATAAAACTCCATATGTTCAGGCTCGGCATTTGTGACAAGGGCAACTGATGGGTTTGTGTTTAAAAAACTAGCATCACTTTCGTCGGCTTCAAATATAAGGTTATCACTCTCAACAAAGTGCATGTTTGAGTTAAACTGCTTGCTTTCAGCCCCAATGATAACTGAGCCTTCAACTACAGATGCAAGCATTGCAGATGTTGTACTTTTTCCATGAGCTCCTGCTACTGCAAAAAGCTTTTTTCCTTTTAGTATAAAAGGTAGAGCATCTTTTCTTGATAGAAGTAACATTTTTCTTTTTTTAGCTTCGATATATTCAATATTTTCTTTACTTACAGCAGCGGAGTAGATGACTATATCTTGGTCTGTTATATTTGAAGCACTTTGAGGTGTGTTTACTATTATGCCCTCATCTTTTAGGGATCTTGTAAGAGGAGACTCTTTTGCATCTGAACCACTAACATCATAACCATTTTTTTTTAAAAATCTAGCCAATGCAGATAACCCAATACCACCAATTCCAATAAAATGAATTTTATTTGACATATGTCTTAATCCTTAAAAGTGCCTCTTTTGTCTTTTGCTCATTCTCAACTAAAGCAATTCTGACATGTTTGGTATTAAAATCACCTCTGCTTAAAAATGACCCAGGAAGTACTTTGAGATTTTTCTCTTTAAATAGTGTTTTAGTAAACTCTATATCGTCATCTACCTCTAGCCAGATATAAAAGGTTGACTTTGGGATTTTTATACCTAATATCTCTTTTGCTAATTTAAAATTTTTTCTATATTTTTCTCTATTTTCTTCTACATGTTTTTCATCTCTCCAAGCTGCCGCATTTGCCATTTGCAAAGGTAGAGGAGATGCACAACCCACATAAGTTCTATACTTCAAATAATCCTTAAGTATCTTCTCATCCCCCGCTATAAAACCAGCTCTAAGTCCTGGTGCTGAACTTCTTTTTGAGATGGAGTTTACAATAAGTATATTTTTAAAGTTACTATTTCCAACCAAAACACTAGCTTCAAGCAAAGATGGACAAGGAGTATCTGAATAAATCTCACTGTAACACTCATCATTTATAAGTACAAAGTCATATTTTAAAGCTGCCTCTACCCACTTTGAAAGCTCTTTTATATTTAAACTTGAAGTTGTAGGATTGTTAGGAAAGTTTATGATAACTAAATCACAATTTTTTAATTTTTCTGGATTAATTTCAGCTTTAAAATTGTTCTCTTTTGTAAGGTTGAGATGAATTATCTCTGCTTTACTTGCAATAGCTGCACCTTCGTAAATCTGATAAAAAGGATTAGTAAATGCCATAACAGGCTCTTTTTTATCAGATAGAAAAAATTGAGGAAAGTTAAAAAGTACCTCTCTTGTACCAAAAGTTGGAATTATCTGATTTTTTTTAAGTGAGAGTGAAAAACGATTTTTAACAAACTCTAAAAGTGCATCTTTTAAACTATCTTCACCAGCTGTTTTTGGGTATTTGTTTAAAAGATGAGAGTTTTCTTTGAGTTTTTCTTGTATGAAATTTGGTGTTTGAAACTGAGGTTCACCGATAGTTAGAGTAAGAGGTTTATAGTCGCTGTTTGGAGTGATATTTTCTAAAAGTGAAGTTAGCTTTTCAAAAGGGTAAGCTTCAAAATTCATTTTTTTCCTTGGGGTTA
>JAMOMC010000054.1 GCA_027068765.1 Campylobacterales bacterium | reverse complement strand
AGTGTCCTGCAATCGATAAAGAGGATAGAGGTAAAAAAGCGATAAATATGCAAGATATAGAACCAAGAGTTGAAGAGTCTGTAGAAAATTGGAACTTTTTTATGAAAATTCCAGAATTTGATAGAACCAAACTAGATGTGACTAAAACCAAAGAGGCTCAACTACTAAGACCTCTTTTTGAATTTTCAGGTGCGTGTCCTGGATGTGGAGAGACACCATATCTGAAACTTCTTTCACAACTTTTTGGAGATAGGTTAATGATTGCAAATGCCACGGGATGCTCTTCTATATATGGTGGTAATTTGCCTACAACACCTTGGGCAATGGATGAAAATGGTAGAGGACCTGCTTGGTCAAATTCGTTATTTGAGGATAATGCGGAGTTTGGATTGGGATTTCGTACAAGTGTCGATAAACAAAATAGTTTTGCCAAAGAGCTTCTTTTAAAATTAAAAGACAAAATCGGTAAAAAATTGGTAGAAGATACGATAAACGCTGATCAAAAAAGTGAAGAGGGTATTAAAGTACAAAGAGAAAATATTGCAAAAATTAAATCAAAACTATCTAATATTAAAGGAGACGATGCAAGATTATTGGAAGGGGTGCTTAGCTATCTCATCGTCAAATCAATTTGGGCAGTAGGTGGTGATGGTTGGGCATATGATATAGGATATGGAGGGTTAGATCATGTATTGGCAAGTGGGGCAAATATCAATATTTTGGTTTTAGATACAGGGGTCTATTCAAATACAGGAGGTCAAACTTCTAAAGCAACGCCATTAGGTGCGGTAGCAAAGTTTTCGGCTGAAGGCAAAAAAAAGGTACAAAAAGATTTAGCTCTTCATGCTTTGGATTATGATGATGTTTATGTTGCAAGAGTTGCAATGGGTGCAAATGATAAACAAACTCTAACCGCTTTTTTGGAAGCTGAAGCTTATAGTGGACCATCACTTATCATAGCTTATAGTCACTGTATAGCACATGGATATGATCTTAAATTTGGTATGAAACACCAAGAAATGGCAGTAAAATCAGGACTTTGGCCACTGTTTCGTTATAATCCAGCCTTAAAAGAGGAGGGCAAAAATCCATTTTCTTTAGATTATAAAGAGCCAAAAACTCCTGTAAAAGAGTATATGTATAGTGAAAATCGTTTTAAAATGGTTGAAAGAATAGATCCAAAACTTGCAAAAACTTTTTTAGAAAAAGCAGATGAATTTGCCAAAAGAGAGTGGGTTAGATATCAGGACTTGGAGAGTTCTGGAAATTTAAGATTTAGAGTTGTCCTAAAGTAACACTTGATTAACAATAACATCCTATCATGTTGTAAAGGAGAAATTATGAAGAGAGTATTTATTTAATATTAATAAAATAAAAGTTAATAAATTTCAAGATTAACTCCACTACTAAAAGCCCACTGAAAGTTATAACCTCCAAGCTCACCAGTCACATCTAAACACTCCCCAATAAAGTATAAATTAGGAATATATTTGCTCATCATAGTTTTTGAGCAAATACCATCAGTACAGATACCACCTCTTGTAACTTCTGCTTTTTGATAACCAAAATTTCCAGCAGGTGAGAAGATATACTTTTTTAAAAGTGATAGTTTTTCAATCTCCTCTTCACAAAGTGTATCAACTGTTTTATCTTTTAAATTTATTTTAGATAAGAACATCTTCATAAACCTCTTTGGCAAAGGAAGAGCCGTACTTATAAGCTTTTTGGAGTTTTTAAGATATTTTTTCAAGTTAGCATATGGCAAAAAATCTATCTCTATATCTCCTTTGGTCCAATAAACAGAGCTATTTAAAATAACAGGGCCACTGATACCACGATGTGTAAAAAGAAGATCTTGACAAAACTCTTTTTCCCCTACTCTCATCTTAACAAGCATTGAAACTCCACTAAGTTCTTTAAACCAAAACTGCTCTTTTTGCAAGGTAAAGCCAACCAAAGCAGGTGAAGTTGTAGTGACTTTATGAGAAAAACTTTTGGCTATCTCTTTTGCTATAGAGGTTGCTCCAATTTTAGGATAACTCTCCCCACCACTTGCAACTACTACTTTTTCAGCTTCAAAATTACCTCTAGTTGTCTCTATGAAAAAGTTGCCATTTTTACTAACTTTTGTAACTTTATGATTTAAAAAAATTGGCACATCTTTTATCTCATTTTGAAAAACATCAATAATCTGCTGTGAGGAAGTTTTACAAAAATATTGATTATCTTTTCTCAAAACGACTTCGCAACCTCTCTTTTTTAAAAATTCCAAAAGGTCTATATTTGAAAATGAGTCTAAAACAGACTTTACAAACTTTTTATCTCCTAGATAATTTTGCTCACTTACATTTTCATTTGTGATATTACATCTTTTTCCACCTGAGATTTTAATCTTTTGTGCTATTTGTGAATTTCCTTCAATTATGGCAATATCTTTATCTTTATTAAAAGTTGCAAACATCAAACCACTTGCTCCCGCTCCAATAACAACAATATCAAATTTTTTCAAACTACTCTACTCTCCCTCCCCATCTAAAATTCTTTTTATAAAATCCACGATCTAAATTTGATATAGTTACTGCCTTTACTTTTCCACTTGAAGAGTGAATAAAATTACCATTTCCTATATAGATACCACAATGGTTTATATAACCTTTTTTTGCAGTATCGAAAAAAACTATATCTCCAGGAGTAAGCTCATGCCTATCTAATTGATCAGATAATTGAGACTGTGCAAGAGAGGTTCTTGGAAGATTTTTGCCAACTGCATTTTTATAAACATAACATACAAAACCCGAACAATCAAAACCAAAATAGTCATTCCCACCATAAAGATAAGGTGTCCCCATCTGTGCATAAGCCAAAGATAACAGCCTCTCAACTTCATCATCAACTAACAAATCTTGTACATTTAAATCTACTACATTGGGAGCCAACTCTATCTCTTCATACACTTCAACACTATTATCCACAACCGCAACAGGTGGCTGAAACACACAACCAGAAAATATCAATAAACTAAAAATAACTACAACTATCTCTCTCATGCTTTGATTTTATCATAAGTTCACAATTTTTACCAATTTTTAATGTTATAATATGCAAAAAAGTAAAGGAAATTTACATGAGAGCACTATTTTTATTAATTTTTGCAATTTTTACACTATCTGCAATGACACAAAAAGAGGGAGATATTGAAAAAAAGATTGATGATTGGGACTACAATGCAACAACTAAAAGTAGTAAAAATAAAATGTCTAGAAATATGCCAATGATAGCAACACAAGCTAAAATGATGTCAGCTGAGAGTATTGGATTTTCAGTAGGAGGAGCAAAAGATGCAGATAATTTTTATGAAAATATAAAAAATGGATACCTGCCAAAAATTAGTTCTTTGACATATGAGGGGGTTTTTTATGATCACTATTTTAAGAGTTCATATGATAAAAATTGTGAAAGTCTATTTTGTCCAAGTTATAAAACAACATCAAGAGTAAACCCATATACAAAACAAAAAGAGCACTTTTTAAGTGTAGGATTAAACTCAAATATAAAAGCCAAAGATTTTGCAAGAAAAAAGTTAAATATCGTTGTAGTTTTAGATATTTCAGGCTCAATGAATGCTTCATTTGACAAATATTATTATGATAATAAAAAAAATACAAACAACCAAGAGCAAACCTCTAAGATGCAAATTGCAAATAGATCTTTAGTTAGTATGATAGATCATTTAAAAGATGAAGATAGACTTGGAGTTGTGCTTTTTGATAATGATGCATATTTAGCAAAGCCTCTTCGTCTTATAAAAAATACAAAAATAGATGCTACAAAAAAACATATATTAGAGCTAAAAAGCAAAGGTGGCACAAACTGGTCTGATGGATACAAAAAAGGATTAGATCAATTTCAAACTATAAAAAGTAGTTTTAAAGATCCAAAAATCTATGAAAATAGAGTTATATTTTTAACAGATGCGATGCCAAATCGTGGAGAGTTAAGCTCTGATGGACTTTTTGGTTTAGTTAAAAGTGCAAGTGAAAAAGGAGTTTACACTACCTTCATAGGTATTGGTGTTGATTTTAACAGTGATTTAGTTGAGAGTATCTCTAAAACAAAAGGGGCAAACTACTTTGCTGTACACTCAGATGAGGAGTTCTCTAAAAGATTAGATGAAGAGTTTGATTTTATGGTTACTCCTTTGGTTTTTGATTTGGCTTTGAGAGTTGAAGGAGATACAAAAATAGAGGCGATTTACGGTTCACCCGAAGCTAATCTTGCAACTAAAGAGATTATGTATGTAAACACACTTTTTCCAAGCCCTACAAAGAGTGGTGAAGTAAAAGGGGGAGTGATTTTATTAAAAGTTGATAACACTAAAGATTTAACTCTTAAAGTTACTTATAAAGATAGAGAAGGTAAAAGTTATGAAGTTAAGGAAAAAATCTCTTTTAAAGAGGATAAAGATGAAGCTTTACAAAAAGCTATACTCCTAAGTGATTATGTGACCTTGCTTCAAAACTGGATGCTTGATATGAGAGAGGGATGTCAAGATAAAGTTATACAAAATGAGGAGTTAATACCTTATAAAAGATCGATGTTATTTCCTCCAAGTAGACCAAATTTTAAGATGCTAAAAACTTGGGAGAGAAAGTCTTGTGAGTTAAGAGTAAGTGAAGGTTATAAAAAACTCCTTTCACTTTTTAAAAGAGATTTTAAAGACAGAGCTTTAGAGTTTAAAAATGATAAATTTGAAAAAGAGTTAGATGCACTCTCAACACTTCTTTTGAGAAAAAAGGTAGAAGATAAAATTATTGACGATTGGCAGAGTAAAAGATAGTTGTTGAATTAACACCTAACTCTATTTTAGATACAATAGAGTTAATTTAAGATACAGAGGTTAATTTTTAAAATGATTTATACAGATTTAGATTTGAGTGAAAAAGTAGTTCTTATAACGGGAGGGGCTGGTTTTATAGGGAGTAATTTAGCTTTTTATTTTCAAAAAAATCACCCTTTGGCAAAAGTTGTTATTCTTGATATTTTTAGAGATGAAGAGGTATTTAAAAATGGAAATTTAAAAAGTTTTGGACACTTTAAAAATCTACTTGGATTTAAAGGTGAAATTATAGCAGGTGATATAAACGATAAAAAACTATTAAAGAAACTAGAGAGTTACAATTTTGACTATATTTTTCACCAAGCTGCTATCTCAGATACAACCGTACAAGATCAAAATATCATGTTAAAGACAAATGTAAATGCTTTTAAAGCCTATCTTGATTTTGCAAAAAAGCAAGAGATAGTAATGATTTATGCTTCAAGTGCAGCAACTTATGGAGATGCACCCTCCCCTTTTAGAGTGGGTTTTGAATCTCCTCAAAATGTTTATGGATTTAGTAAATTAGCGATGGATAATATCGCTTATGAATATATGGAAAAGTATCCAGATATGAAAATTGTAGGGCTTAGATATTTTAATGTTTATGGTGAAAGGGAGTATTTTAAAAATACAACCGCATCTATGGTTTTACAGCTTGGACTTCAAATACTTTCAGGTAAAACTCCTAGACTCTTTTATAATTCAGATAAGATTTTAAGAGATTTTATCTATATAGAAGATGTTATACAAGCAAATATAAAAGCTATGAGTGCTTCAAAAAATGGAGTTTATAATGTAGGAACAGCCACTCCTAGAAGTTTTCAAGATATTGCAGATGTTTTACAAACACAGATGGGTAAAAAGATAGAGAGTGAGTATTTTGAAAATCCTTATAGTGCTTATCAGACTTATACTAAAGCAGATATAAAAGATACAAAAGAGTTTTTAAACTTCTCTCCAAGATTTTCACTAGAAGATGGCATAAAAGCATATCTGACTGAGATTAAATTAATTTATGAGAAAGAGGTTAAAGGTGGATAATTTAAAAAATAAATCTCCAAATATTTTAGTCATTGGTGATTTGATGATTGATCATTATCTTTGGGGAAAGTGTGAGAGAATTTCTCCCGAAGCACCTGTTGTAGTTGTAGATGTGCAAAAAGAGGAGTATCTTATGGGTGGGGCTGGAAATGTAGTAAATAACCTTTTAGCCCTTGGAGCAAATGTGGGAATTTGCTCTGTTATCGGAGATGATGAAGGTGGAGAGTTTATCAGTGAGAGGCTTGGACAAAAAGGGGTTAGAAAAGAGGGGTTGACTATTCAAAAAGGTAGAAAAACCACTAAAAAGAGTAGAGTTATCGCTCAACAACAGCAGATTGTTAGAGTTGATAAAGAGAATAAGGATGATATCTCAAAATCTTCACAAGAGTTGATACTTTTGAGAGTAAAAATTATACTTGAGTTTTATGATATTGTCTTACTTAGTGACTATGCAAAAGGTGTTTTAACTCCTTGGCTTACCTCTTCAATTATAGAGCTTGCAAACTCAAAGAAAAAGATGGTATTAGTTGATCCAAAAGGGAGTGATTATAAAAAATATACAGGTGCAACTCTTATAACACCAAATAAAAAAGAGGCACAAATTGCAACAAATATAGAGATATTAGATGATGAAAAGTTACAAATTGCTGGTGTAAAATTAAAAAATGATTTAGATTTAAAATATGCTCTAATCACACTTTCAGAAGATGGTATGGCTATTTTTGAAAAACAGATGACAAAAATTCCAACTGTTGCAAGAGAGGTTTATGATGTCACAGGAGCTGGAGATACCGTTTTAGCATCTTTAGGATTTGCTCTTAGTTTGGGAAAAGATATATTTTGGGCAGCAAATTTTGCAAACTCTGCTGCTGCTGTTGCTGTTAGTAGAGTTGGAAGTGCAACTGTTAGTTTAAAAGAGATATCAGAGTATGAGTCATCTTTACATAGGCAAAGCAGTACAAAGATAAAAAAAGTTGAAGAAGTTTTAGCAACTCTTAATTACAAAACTCAAAAAATAGTCTTTACAAATGGCTGTTTTGATATCTTACATGCAGGTCATGTAAAGTATCTGGAAGAGGCTAAAAGTTATGGAGATATTTTGATAGTTGGTTTAAACTCTGATAACTCTGTTAAAAAGCTAAAAGGTGAGAGCAGACCTATAAATACTTTAGAAGATAGAGCTTTAGTTTTAGCAGGATTAGAGAGTGTTGATTTTGTTGTAGAGTTTGATGAAGATACACCTTATGAGTTAGTAAAAGCATTTAAGCCAGATATTTTGGTAAAAGGTGGAGATTATGAGGGTAAAGATGTAGTTGGAAGTGATATAGCAAAAGAGACAAGATTGGTTCAGTTTGTAGATGGAAAAAGTACAACAAAAATTATACAGAGGATGAAGTTATTATGATGGGGATGATAGAGTCTGAAATGCAGTTGCATAAAGAGACGATAGAAAAAAGTATAGATGAGTTACAAAGCTATATCTATACAGCTTGTGTGATTATCACAGATGTACTTGCTAAAGGAAACAAAGTGCTACTATGTGGAAATGGTGGCTCAGCTGCAGATGCACAACATATAGCAGCTGAATTAACTGGAAGATACAAGAGTGAGAGAAGAGGATTAGCTGGTATTGCTCTCACTACTGATACATCTGCTTTGACTGCTATTGGAAATGATTATGGGTATGATAGAGTTTTTGATAGGCAGGTTGAAGCATTAGCAAGAGAGGGTGATCTACTCATCGGCATTTCAACAAGTGGAGAGTCTAAAAATGTAAATAATGCTTTGAAAAAAGCAAAAGAATTAGGATGTAGAACTATTGGTTTTAGTGGCAAAGGTGGAGGAAGCATGAGTGATCTATGTGATGTAAATATCATAGTTCCTTCAGATAATACACCTAGAATTCAAGAGATGCATATTTTGATAGGACATATTTTGTGTCAAGCTATTGATGATGTGATAGAGTAGTTAAGCTACCTTTTGCTCCACATAATTTAACTGTTTTACTTGATTTGTATCTGATTTAAAATCACTCTCAAAATCTAACATAGATATAGCCACAAATGCTAAAGCAAGTGAAAATGATAATACTCTCTTATATTTCATAACTAACTCCTTTTAAGTTTCTCTACCTATAATATCGACAGATTTAAAAAAAACTTAAGGTATTTTATGAAAAAAACTCTATTTCTTTTTATAGCACTTGTAATATCTATACAGTTTATACCAACTACCAAAACAAATCCACCAGTGGATGAAAAGTTAAATCTAAATACAAAAAGTGAAGTTTTAAAGGTACTTAAAAAAAGCTGTTACAATTGCCACTCAAATGAGACAAAATGGCCAATATATAGCAATATCGCCCCTTTTTCTTGGTTTGTTATCTCTAATGTAAAAAATGGAAGAAAAGCTTTAAACTTTTCACAATGGGAAGATATACCGAGTGATATAAAAATAAAAAGATTACAAAGAGCAATCAAAACAACAAACAACGATTTAATGCCACCAGCTGGTTATCTAAAAATTCACGATTATGCCATTTTGAGTGAAGAGGATAAAAAAATTATATCAGAGTGGTTTAAATTAGAGTTAAAAAAATTCTAATTTTTTGGACAATTTACAATATACTCAGTTAAATTTCTATCTTTTAAAATTGCTACATATCCTAACTGTTCAGCTTTAGGACATACATCTGATAAAAAATGCTCTTTTGTCATAGAGTCTGTATACTCAGTTGCAAAAACAGTTTTATTTTTATCAACATAAACTCTCATTCTCTCTTCAAAACCTTCATGAAATATACCTTCAGTTAATGCCCAATCAAATTTATCAACATAATCATCAGCAAGTTCATAAGCATTTTTATGCCCAATTGATAAATTTCTATCTTTAGCCTCTTTTATTATAAAATCAATATATTCTTTTCCATCTTTTTTTGTGAGAGAAAACCCTGTTCCATTTTTATCTCCATACACATCTCTTATATATGAGTCCATGTTATCAGGTTCAATTCCATCAAAACCTTTCTCTTTTATCATATTAAATCTTGCTTTTATGATAGGTTTTAAAATATCTATCTCTCTTATATCAGCAAAATACTCTTTTTCAAAACCAGGATAAGCAGCTCCTATTATGGATGTGGGAAAATCTTTTGCATCTGGACGAAGTGACTCATATGTACCAACAGATACATAAGCTATCACAACTCTACCCTCTTCTTGCCACTTCTTAATGCTCTCTTTTGTTGTAAAAAAAGCATCCACATCAATAGTTTTTGCAGTAACTTTGGTAGTATTACTTTGAATTTTATCTAATCTCCAGTCAAACTCACTGCTAATTATACTCTTAGTAACATCTCCACTTATATTAACTTCACTATTTTGTAAGAGATTATCTTTTTTAAAATCATCACTTCCACATCCACTCATCATCAAAATTGTTAAAATACTCATTACTGTTTTTTTCATAACAATGAGTATATCAGAATTATTAAATAATTTAAACTTTATTTTAATAATTTACAATCTATTTTAAAAGAGCCATCTAGCTCAAGTGGTAAGATTAGTGTCTGAAAACCTCTTTTATTACCCTCTTTACAAATTTTATCTCTATTTTTTCTATTATATTCTGCATGAAATACAGGTTTTTTAGCTCTTATAAATGGCATAAGTTTTCCACACTCATTATATTCAAAACACTCCTCATTTATATGAAAATCAAAATATGGCTCAAGCTCTACAATCTGATCAACATCGTTTTTAAGTGCAATTGCAAGTCCTCTTTTATGAGCTTCTTGTGATAGAAAAATATTATATTTTAACTGATTATCATATGTTAGAGCAAATCCCGTCTCATTTATATACCCATCAACATTATCGATCTCAACACCATCAAAACCCTTTTTTTTAGCAAAATCTAAACGCCTTTTCATAATATCTCTTATGTTTTTAGATCTTATATCTAACCATCTTTCATCCCAACCAGACATTTTTTTGCCAATAATAGATTTTTTAAATGATTTTGCATCTACTCTCCAATCTTCATATGAGCCAGCTGAAAAATAGGCAATAACTTTTTTTTCTCTTTTTTGAAGATGTTTAATTTGCCAAAGTTTTGTATCAAAAAGATCAACCACATAAACATCTACATCTTTATTTAAATCAATATCTCCCTTTAATTGCCAATGCCAAGTTGCATCTACACTTGGTTTATACCATTCATTTTTATCTCCATAGCAGGATAAAGTAAACATAATTAGTAAAAATATTTTCAAAAGTTACATTTCCTTAGTTAAGTTTAGTTATACTATATCATAAAAATAAGGTTAGAAAGTTTGTGGGCAATTTCAAAATATATTTTTTCTTATATCGAAACGATAGTAATTACCTTAGTTTATATATCGATAGGAATTTACTTCTTTCCTAAAGACCCATTAATCCTACATAGTGATATTCCATTTTTATCAATTCTTTTGATAGTTATTACACTTTTTAATGGTTCAAAGCATGGTGTAGTCTCTTTAGTTTTAGTTGGATCTATGTTTTATTTAGATTATCATCAAGATATGTTATCTCTATTTTTATCACATCTTCTGCTTGTTTTGATACTTGGACAATTTTATCACTACTGGTATAATAAAAACGAAAAATCTCTCCATGAATCAGCTTTTACAAAAAAAAGATTAAAAGAGTTAAGCCATGCATTTTATGCTCTAAAAATCTCTCACAATATTTTAGAAAAAAGTTATGCTTTAAAACCACAAAGTTTAAGAACATCTATAAAAGAACTAGAGAGTCTCTACTTCAAAGATGAGTTAAATTATGAGGATTTTTTAAATTTAATTTCAAAAGAGTTTCATCTTCAAGGTGTAGCTATAGCAGAATTAAAAAATGATACATTTAACACTCTAGCATCAACTTCAAAACACAAAACATTAAATCTTAAAGATCTTTTAGTAGAAAAAACTCTACAAAGTGGTGAAGCAAGCTATATAAATCAAGTAGAGGATATGAAAAACAACCTGTATATAGCAATAATACCTATAAAAAATGAAGATGATATTATAACTAACCTATTGGCAATTGAAAATATGCCATTTTTAGAATTCAACCAAAATACTATCATAAATATTGCAATAATTTTTTCATATTTTATCGATCAACAAAAATTATGGAAAGAAATAAAAGAGTTAGGATTTGATAGACTAAATAGCGATGCACTTTTTACACACTCTTATAACTTTGCATTAAATTTACAAAAGAGATATAAAACAGCATCTTCTGTGATAGTTATAAAAGCAAAAGATGACTTTATTCAGGAAAAACTCATCTACTTATTAGAAAAGGAGCTTAGAGGTTTAGATAAGTATTTTACTTTAGGTGATTATAAAAACACAATCATAATCTTACTTCCACTCTCACCAAAAGATGCAACTTTAAATATCATTGAAAATGTTTCAAAAAAAAGCAAATTAAAAAATGATGATTTTTCATATATGTCTTTTGACATAGAACAGAAAAAACTAATTTATAGATATATAAAAGAGACTTAGATGCAAGATTTTATACCACTTTTTTTAGCTTTTGAATCTAATAAAATTATCTATGGACATCTCTTTATCTCAACTATAATCTCTATATTTGCCACCTTAGTACTTAAAAATCGTTACAATATCCAAATATATAAGCTTTTTTTAGTAATATTTGCTTTTAATGTTTTTCTCCCTATACTCTCTTACATAATTACAATTTTTCTATCATCCATTTTAGCTTATACAGAAGATAAAAGATATTTAAAAAAGATAAAAAAATTTAATATAGATGAATTTTTAAACAATAAATTTCCAATTGTAAATAGAGTGTTTGGAGAAGCAACTGTAACAAATATATCAAACAATACCAATAGCTCTGCACAAAAAATGAAAAGCTTAGTATTTTTATCAAACAACCCCGATAAAAAAAATTTTCCAATTATAAAAAAATTACTCAGTGACAAAGATAATGAAGTGAGACTCTTTAGTTTTTCACTTTTAAACTCTTTTGAAAATGAGTTAAGCTCCAAAATTGCATCTAAGCTTGAAGAGTTTAAAAGCGAAAAAGATGAAAAAAAAAGATCCATCATCGCAGGTGAGTTAGCTCATCTTAATTGGGATTTTATCTACTATGGTTTTAGTAACCTTGAGAGCGAAGGTTTATTGATCGAAAATACAGAACATTTTTTAAATATAGCTTTGAAAAACGAAGAAGAAAAGGGGATGCAAAACCTTCTTCTTGGAAAAGTTCAACTCTATAAAAAAGATTATAATAATGCTACAAAATCTCTTAAACTTGCAATCTCTCATGGAGTAAAAAAGAGTATTGTAAACTTCTATCTTGCAGAGATTGCCTATGAAAAAAGAGCTTACTTGGAGATAAAACCCCTCTTAAAAGAGATAAAAACTATTGAGACCTCTATCATGACTGCTCCAATTCATAAGCAGTGGGTTCTAACATGAGTAAAATCATACTAAAAAGCAAGCAAGTCGACATAATACTGATGGCTGAGGGAACTTATCCATATGTTAGAGGTGGTGTCTCATCATGGCTGCATCAATTGATGGTAGGATTAAAAGAGTTTACTTTTGGAATTGTTTTTATAGGCTCTAAAGCTGAAGATTATGGAGAAGTACTTTATGAATTACCTAAGAATTTAAAACATCTTGAAGTTCACTATCTCTTTGATGAAAAAAAGCATATACCAAAAAAAATAGAAGGTGATAAAAAATCGTTTCAAATCATACGAGAATTTTATCAAAATATAAACTCATCAGAGTTCAATATACCAAAACAGATGCAAAATATTAATTTTTTCAGAAAAAATATCTCTATTGATGATTTTTTATACTCAAAAGAATCTTGGAGGTTTATGTCTGAAATTTATAAAAAAAACTCTCCTGACATTCCTTTTATAGACTACTTTTGGACACTTAGAAATATCCATACACCTATTTGGAAACTATCATCTATTGTGAAAAAACTACCAAAATCAAAACTAATACATAGCCCATCAACAGGATATGCAGGATTTTTAGCATATCTATCTTCAAACAACAGTAATACCCCTTTTATTTTAACTGAACACGGCATCTATACAAGAGAGAGAAAAATTGATTTACTCTCTGCAAAATGGATATCTTATCTAGCCCCTGCCCTCTTAGAAGAAGAGCCAAAAGAGTTAAATTATATCAAAAAAATGTGGGTTAATTTTTTTGAAAAGATTGGACATTTAAGTTACGATAAAGCCAAACTTGTTATATCTTTATATCCAGGGGCTAGAGATATACAAATTGAGTATGGAGCTAAAAGAGAAAAAACTATCGTAATTCCAAATGGGGTCGATATGGTTCGCTTTAACTCTCTTATAGCAAAAAGAGATATTAAAACTCCTAAAGTAGTTACACTTATTGGACGAGTTGTATCTATAAAAGATATAAAAACTTTTATCCGTGCAATCGCAATTGCCAAAAAAAGCATCCCTGAGATTGAGGGATGGGTTGTAGGTGCAACTGATGAAGAAAAAGAGTATGCAAGTGAGTGTAACTCTCTTGTAAAATCTCTTAATTTAGAAAAAAACATCTCATTTTTAGGCTTTCAAAAGATAGATGATATATTACCAAAATCTGGACTTTTAACTCTAACTTCCATAAGTGAGGGGATGCCTCTTGTTATACTTGAGGGTTTTGCAAGTGGTCTTCCTTGTATTAGTACAGATGTTGGAAGTTGTAAAGATCTTATTTTTGGGGCTTTAGATAAAGATGATATAAAGATAGGAAAAGCTGGTGAAATTACAACTATAGCAGATGAAGTAGCACTTGCTAAAAATTATGTTCTTTTTTTAAATGATGATAAGCTTTGGAAGAAAGCTCAAAAAAGTGCACTTTTGAGAGTAAAAAACTATTATCAAGAAGATCTGTTTTTACAAACTTATAAAAATCTATACAAGAAGTTTATATAATGGCTGGAATTGGATTTAAGCTTAGAAAGATGAGAAAAGATAACTCTCTTACTTCATTAGCAAAGTCTTACACATATGCATCTCTTCTTAGTTCAGGTCCTTGGGTTAGCTCTATAATAGCTATATTGATTATAAGTTTTTTAAACAACTCTTTAGAGAGTGAAGATGGAAAAGTTGTTGCATATCAACTTATCATAACTTATGCTTTTGCTTTTGCTTCAAGCATTATGTTGACAGGTTTTATACAGTTACCATTTACCCGTTATGTTGCAGATAAGATTTATGAAAATAGAGAAGATCTTGTTTTGCCATCTTTTTTTGGGGCACTTCTTGTTACAAATGTTATTGGTATTTTATTTTTAACACCTTTAGCATTTTATATATTTGAGGGTCAATCTTTAATTTTTATACTTTTGGTTATATATATTTTTATCATAATGACAAGTATTTGGCTTGCAAATATTTTAGCCTCAAGTTTAAAATTTTATCGTGGAACTTTTATAGCATATTTTATTATTTATACTCTGATTGTACTTTTTTCATACTATTTTGGAGATAGTGTTGAGAAAATTATGGCTATATTTTTATTTGGTAATTTGGCTCTTTTGATTATCTTGACATCATTTATAGCTATAAATTATCCATCACATACACTTATATCATTTAATTTTTTTAGACGAAAAAACTTTTATTGGTTTTTAGGTTTTTCTGGTTTGTTTTATAGTTTGGGTGTTTGGATAGACAAATTTATCTTCTGGTATCATCCTTTAACTGGAAGTGAAATTCTTGGTAAATTACACGGTTCTATCGTTTATGATGTTCCTATTTTTATGGCATAT
Source organism: Campylobacterales bacterium (assembly GCA_027068765.1). Taxonomy (GTDB): domain Bacteria; phylum Campylobacterota; class Campylobacteria; order Campylobacterales; family QNZT01; genus SZUA-1433. The sequence goes on along the minus strand of JAMOMC010000054.1, from coordinate 27,420 downwards.
TTGACAATTGTTCCTGGTATGGCTCTGTTTTTCTTTAGACTTGAAGCATACTTTTCACAAAAGTATGAACTCTTTTTTGATGCTGTTAAAGAGGGAGGAACTCTAAAGACGATAGAGAGTTATAAAGATGGGATGATTGATGTAATTCGCCAAGCTATTAGAGAGGTATTATATATACAGAGTATTTTATTTATCATGATTTATCTCTACACTCCACAAATATTTTCCTTTTTAAATATACCTCTTCTTTATACAAATCTTTTTCATATAGACATGATAGGAGCTCAACTACAACTTGGATTTATGTCAGTGCTTGCTATACTATTTTATCTAGATCGTCGTCGTGCAACTATGTGGTTGTCACTTATGTTTTTTTTACTAAATGGTCTTCTCACACTATACTCTATACATTTAGGCCCATACTTTTTTGGATATGGGTATGCTCTCTCTTTGCTTATTGTGTTTACTTGTAGCTTATTGGTGATTAAAAAAACTTTAAAGGATATTGTTTATGAAACATTTCTACTTCGCTAAGATAGTTTTACTCTTGTTTGCTCTCTTTAGCTCTTTAAATGCATCTTTAACATCAAAAAGTGCTATAGTCTATTATGGAGACAATATCCCATATTCACTTGTTGGTATACACGACTATATCATACTAGAGCCTGATTTTATCAATGTTTATACAAGTGGATTTAAAACTTATAGAGATAATATCTATGCTTATGTAAGTGTAAATGAGATGTTAAAAAGCAGACCTTTTGCAAAAGAAATCGATAAAAGATGGATAATTGGCAAAAACAGTGCTTGGGGAAGTCTAATTTTAGATATCAAAAACCCAAATTATCAAAATTTTTTATTAGATAGAGTTATAGGAGAGCTTTATAAAAAAGGGGTTAAAAACTTCTTTTTTGACACAATGGACTCTTATCAACTTGCTAAAGTTAGTAAAAAAGAAAAAGAAAAACTTCGACTTGGTCTAATAAAATTTATAAAAAAATTCAAGCAAAAGTACCCAAATTCAAAACTCATTATAAATCGTGGATTTGAGATTATAGATGAAATTCATCCTTATGTAGATGTATTTTTATTTGAGTCATACTATTATGGAATTAATGCCTCTACTATGAAATATAAAAAAGTCTCTAATAGAGATAGAGAGTGGCTAGATATATGGCTTAAAAAAATAAAAAGTTATAATATTCCCATTATTGCATTAGATTATTTGCCAAAAAATGAAAAAAAGAGACAACTTCAAGCTGTAAAAGCACTTCAAAAAAAAGGCTTTATCCCTTATGTAACTACAAAAGAGTTAACAGATATTGGAAAAGGAAGTAAAAATGCTATAAAAAGAGAAGTTTTAATAATCTACGATAGAGACAAAATAGAAGATAAAATGATTAATTATAGTTATGCCCACCGTTTAGCTTCAATGCCTTTAGAGTATTTAGGCTATATCCCAACTCTTCACGATATAAATACTCCTCTACCAAAAGGAGACTTAAGTAGTAGATATGCAGGGATTATAGTTTGGTTAGAGGAAGAGTATAAAGATTATGATAGATTTGCAAAATGGATACAAATAGCAATTTTGCAAAATACAAAAGTACTTTTTATAGGAAATGGTGCACTGGCATTAAACCACCCTCTTTCTACAAAATTAGGGCTAAATATAGAGAAAAATTTTGCAAAACCAAATAGCAAAATTAAAATTATAAAACAAGATGATATGTTTAACTTTGAAATTAGACCTTATATACATCATCACCAGTATACAATTACACCAAAAGGTGGCAAAATTCTCTTTAGTTATAAAAATAGTAAAAATCAGACATCTACACTAGCAGCTCTTATGCCATGGGGAGGGTATATACGAAATGATATAACAACTAGCTATTTTAATGACAATAACTTATGGATTGTTGATCCATTTAAGCTATTTTCTAAATCTTTAAATCTTGCCTCTATTCCAATTGCTGATACCACAACAGAGAGTGGGAAAAGGCTTATGTTTATTCATATTGATGGAGATGGCTCAATGAACAGAGTTGAAAACAATCCAAAACAATTTTCAATTGAGCTAATACTTGAAAAATTTATAAAGCCATACACTTTCCCCCAATCAGTCTCAATTGTTGAATCAGAAACAGCTCCTCACGGACTTTATCCAAAACTATCAAAAAGGCTAGAAAAAGCCGCAAAAGAGATGTTTAAACTCCCTCATATTGAGGGAGCAACTCACACTTTTACCCACCCTTTTTACTGGCAAAAACTTGAAAAAAACCCAAATAAGAAAAATTACAATATCGAAATAAAAAACTACACATACTCAACAGATAGAGAGATAGGTGGCTCAATGGATTATATCAACGATAGATTAATACCAAAAAACAGACCAAAAATAAATACAATCTTCTGGACGGGAGACTGCTCACCTAGTGAAGATGTATTAGAGTATACATATGCAAATAATATTATAAATATCAACGGAGGAGATACAACAATAACAAATGACCGCCCATGGCTATCTCTAATCCAACCTCTTGGTTTAAAACTTGGAGATTATTATCAGATTTATACAGGTCAACAAAATGAAAATGTCTATACAAATGATTGGCAAGGTCCATTTTGGGGATTTAAAAAGGTAATACAGACTTTTAACTTAACCAACAAACCAAGAAGATTAAAACCAATTAATATCTACTATCACTTCTATTCTGCATCTAAAAGAGCATCTTATGTTGCACTAAAAGAGATTTATGATTGGGCGAATAAGCAAGATGTTATGCATATATTTACAAGTACATATCCTGCAAAAGTAACAGATTTTTATGATGCATCTTTAGCTAAAGAGAACAACACTTGGCTTTTAAGAGGTTTTAACCACCTAAGAACACTAAGAGTTCCAAGAACATTAGGATACCCTAGATTAAATAAGAGTTTTGGGATAGCAGGTTACAAGGATGAAAAAAATTATACATATGTTCATTTAGATTCAAAAAAAAGTAAATTTTTAACTTTAGAAAAAAAGAGTAAAAATGAAAACTTTCTTATAGAATCAAATGCAAGGGTTATATCAAAAAACAAAAATACTCTGCATCTAAAATCTACCATGCCTTTAACTTTTGTTTATAAATTAAAAAAAGGATGTGAACTAAATGTTAAAACATCAAAAAAGAATTTTGTAAAAAAAGAGAGTATAGTTACATTGAAGTTTAAAAGTGTAAAGGAAGTTTATGTTACACCAAATTGCAAAAACTAAAAAAAGAAAATTAGTTATCACAAATTTAGAGATTTTTCTACTCTTTTTCTCATTTTTAGGCATACTTTTTCTACTATACCCAAAAGAGAGTTTACAAAAACAGGTATTAGCAGAGAAGAGTAATTTTGATTTAACCGCAATCTATCTTCAAAATTTGATGAAATTAAATCCTGAAGATAGAGAGCTTATCTTAGTAATGGCAAAAACTCTATACCAACAAAAAAAATATGATTTAGCAATCAATCTACTAAAAATTTTAGATGAAAATCCAGATAAAAAAATAGCCGAAGATGCGATTTTACTGCATATTCAAATCAACAACACAAGATTAGAAGAGGAGAAAAATGAGTTAGTTTCAAAAAAAATAAAAGATGAGAACTCACAACTTTTAAAATCTATAAGTTACTCTAAAAATAGAGATAAAAACACAAGTAAAACTCTATACCATGCAGCCCTTACAAGTGGTGATAAAAAGAGTGCTTTAAGATTTAATAAAAATATTTTAGATTTTGTAAAAGAGCAAGAAAGAATAAAATGGTTTAAAAATTATCACTACCTTGCAAGTGAATTAAATGAAATACAAGAAGATATTTATGCTCTAAAAGTATTAGTAAAAGAGGATATAAATGAGAGTAAACTGTGGTTAAATACACTAATTCCGCTAATAGCTGTAGATACAAATTTGGAGGATTTAGCCACAGAGTTGAACTTGGATAAAGCTACTTTAGCAAATTTATATATATCTAAAAACAGAAATATTAAAGCTATTGTTATCTATAAACAGCTTTACAAAGATGAGAAAAATTTAAAAAAGAAAAAAGAAATTTTTATAAAAACGATAGATATCTACAGAGCCAACAATAACTCTAAAAGTGCTGCAAAATTTGCAAAAGTTTATGAAGATTCATATCTTAAAGATCCTAAAATGGTAAGTAGATTATTAAAACTATATCTAGAGGCTGGAGAGGCTGATTTTGCTAAAAATTTATCTTTAAAAATCATAAAACAAAAAGGGATAAAATGAGAAAAGTAATTTTATTAATTTATTTTTTATTATATCTATCTACCTTCTGTTATGCAAAAAATGAAGAATCTGAACAGTTTACTCTCATGTACGACTCATTTATATTTTCAAAAGACTTAGAAAATGCTTACAAAGTTGCAAAAAGTGCATTAGAAAAAGAGCCTAATTCATATTTTTGGAATCAAAAGATGAGTGAGGTAACTTTATGGACAGGAAGGCACAAAGAGTCTATAAAGTATTTAACCAATATCTATAAAACCAACAACGACCCTCTAATCGCAGATGAGATAATAAAGCGTTTACTTGCAAGTTATCAATATGAAAAAGCTCTTCCATTTATAATAAAAAAGCTTCAACAAAGTAACTATAGTGATCAAGATATAGAGTTAATGCATGACATTTATGATAAAGTAGGAAAACCAAAAGAGAGTATTAAGATATTAAGAAAACTCTATGCAAAAAATAACCAAAACAGATACCTTAGTGATATTTTATCGATTTATCTAAAAACAGGTGAACTCAACAAAGCTAAAAAAATTATAAAAAAATTAGAGAGAATGAAAATAAAAGATGCAAAAGTTATATTAGCTATTTCTCAGTATTATTTTGTAAAAAAAGATTTAGATAGATCATATCTAACACTTATTGATGCAAAAGATAGAATTAAAGTTTTAGCAAAAAATAGAAAATTTTTTGAAAAAATTAGTGATCTTGGGTGGTATTTACACCAGTATGAAAGTGGAGTTTATGGATCACTTATGCTTTATGAGAGTAAAACTGCAAGGTTAGTTGATTATCAAAGAATAGCACAAGTTTATAAAAATTCAAATTCAACAATCATAAGAGATATGTCCCTTTTAGCTTTAAAACAACATAACAATAGTAAGTTTTTTTTAGATTATGCCCAAAGAAAAATTGAAAAAAAAGAGTTTAGAGATATCGATTTTGAGATTAACAAAATATTAAAAGATGAGAAAAGTATGAATATTTTAAAAGATAAATCAAGATTTTGGCTTATAAAAGCCAGTATTGATAAACATTTTAAAAGAGATAAAGAAGCTAGAAAAAGCATAAAAAACACTATTTTACTCAAATCTGGTTCTCCTGAAACTATAAGTCAAACTTTATGGTATTTAATTGACAATTTTGAGTACAAAGCACTTAGTTTTGAAATAAAAAAAATAGAAAAAAGCAACAATATATCTCCTAATTTATACCATCCTCTAGCAGCAGCTTATCAAGTTCTTCAAAAACCAGATATTGCAATAAAATATCTTAAAAAATCTATAAAAAATGAACCTAAAAACCTTGAACTTAGATTTTTATATGCATCTATTTTAGCCTCTCAAGGAGAAGAGAAAAAAAGAAAAGCTGAACTTAAAAAAATCTCAAAAATCTTAAGTAAACAAGCCAAAAACAACCCAAGTCTAAAAAAAGATAAAAAATTTTTAAGACAATATTTAGAAGCATCTTTAGATATTATCTCATCAAAAAAGTTTTTAAACCTGCTAAAAATATCGAAAGATAAATTGACTCCAAAAGATTATAAACAACTACAAATTGCTCATGCTCTAAAGTATAAAAAATATAACAAAGCTTATAAAATACAAGAAAGTATGATAGATAAAAACCCAATAACTGCAATGGAAATTGCAAGATTAAGAGGTAAAACAGATACAAAAAAAGCACTAATGAAAAGATTTTCATATACAACACCTAAATATATGAAAATAGAAAGTGCAGAAAATAGTGACCAGATGCACAAAGCCATAAATTTAACAAAAACTGCTCTTTTAAACAATAAAAAAAACCAATACCTAATCAGTAAGCTAAGCACTCTTAATGAAAATTATGGAGATAAAATTGAGATAAATTTTAAAAAATCAAAACAAGGAATATTAAATAGCCAAAGTTTTAATTTAAATGGTTTTTACTATATCTCTAATGGATTAGGATTTTTAGTAGATTTTAAAAAATCTACATATAAAAATAAAAAAATTGAGATAGCAAATATATTTGAAACAGCTGATATATCTGCTCAAGTTGGAATAAGAAAACACATCTACAACGCAAGTATTGAATTAAGTTTATTTTATAGAGATGCTAAAAAGAGTACTATAGGATTTATCTTGAATGCTGATAAAAGAGTAAATGATAATCTATATCTAAGATTTAATGCCAAAACAAATGCTAAAATCGAAGATGCAAGTACAATTTTACTTTTAAGTGGTAAAAAAAATAGTGCTTTTATCGAGACAAATTATAAAATAAGCTCAAATAAAACTCTCATATTTTTAGGTGAATACCACAGCTATTCTACTTTTGAAAATGAGAAGATTGGCTCGGGATTAAGAGGACGATTTAGCTTCGATTATGATTTTAATGTAAATCCAAATATGGGTTTTGAACTCTTTTATACTCTAGGAAATTTCAATGAAAGCAACAATACAAATAGTATAAAAAAAGTACTTCCAACTTCTGAAAAAAATACAAAACTAATAGAACAAAATTCGCAAAATATCGGAATAGGATTTAACTATGCGAACAATTCATACAAGATAGGAACAACTTTTCAGCCATATTTTAATATATCTGGACTTTATAGCAATGTGGGGGATAGAGTCTATACATACGCTTCAACAGGCTTTAAAGGTTCATTTTCTAAAAATGACATGTATAGATTAGAGCTTGGTTATCTAAGCAGGCTCAACAATCTAGGTGATGAAAAATTTGGAGTAAATTTAACTTACACTAGACTCTTTTAGAAAAATTACTTTTTATAAAATATAAACCATTGAGGAACTTACTCTTCAATGGTTTTTTATTATTTAGTTTTTAACAGCAGATGCCATATCCCACATAGGTAAAAATATTCCAAGTGCTAACATCAAAACCATACCAGCAATAAAACCAATCAAAATAGGCTCAATATATGCTGAAAGATTATCAATTATTTCATTAAATCTAGATTTAAAATAGTCACTCACCTTTTCAAGCATCTTATCTAAAGCTCCACCTTGCTCACCAGCTTTTATCATCTGTATGAGCATCCCCTCATAGAGTCCTGTTTCTTTAAAAGCATCTGTTAAATTTGAACCTCTCTCAACAGAATACTTAACGGACGAGAGTTTATCTTTTATCTCTTCATTATCAACTGTCATTAAAGCGGTATCAAGTGCATCTGCAACTGGAATACCAGCACGAACAAGCTCAGTAAAAATCAACATAAATCTACTCATTGAAGCGAAAAAAATAACATTTCCGATAAGATAAACTTTGAGTATATATTTGTCAACTTTTCGCTTATATGTATCATTTGTTTTATACATATATTTATGATAAACAACCAAGCCAATAAGCCCTGCAAGTACATACAATCCATAATTATTAATTATATTTTCAAAAAAGAGCAAAAGCTTTGTAGGAGCTGGAAGATCTGCATTTAATTTTTCAAATATCTCTTTAAATTGAGGAACAACAAAAATCATCAAAATAGTAAATGCAGCAGCAATTGCAACAATAACCGTTGTAGGATATCGAAGAGCTGCTTTTAACTTTTTAGCATTCTCCATCATCTCTTCTAAAACCTCAGCAAGCTTTGTCAAAGACTCTGACATGTTACCAGTACTCTCTCCAAGCTCAATCATCGCCAAAGATACATCGCCAATTTGATACTTATATGGCATAAATGCTTCAGTTAAACTTTTTCCTGAGTTCAAACTCTCATCAGCATCTTCAAAAATAGCTTTAAGTTGAGGATCTACAGTTGATTTTCCAACCTCTTTTATACTATCGTGTATTGAGATACCAGCATTTGTCATAACTGCAAGTTGTCTAATTGCAGCTATTAAAATATCGACTTTCACCTTCTTTTTAGATATCTTTCCAAAAAACTGCTCTTTTAAATCCTCTACTCTATTCTCTAACGGAGCTGAAACCTCAAAAGCTTTTAAAATAGTACCACCAGTAATTTTCGCTTTTGCAATTGCAATTGCATCTAATCTGGTATTTGCTTTTATAAGCTCATTTCCTCTTCTACCTTTTATTATGTAATTTACTTCAAAATAAGTCATCCTTTAGCCACCCTATATACCTCTTCAATTGTTGTCTTCCCACTAGCAGCCCTTACGGCCGCATCCTCAAACATGGTTACAAAACCATTCTCTAATGCATACTTTAAAATCTCCTCTTTTGAGATACCTCTTGCTATCATACTTTGAATATTATCATCCACAACCAACACCTCTGAAACCATATCTCTTCCTGAGTAACCTGTTTGCATACATTTATCACACCCTTTTGCTTTATAAAATTGATAAGTTTCAGGTAGAAAACTTTTAATATCTTTTAACATATCTTCAGGAAGAATAATTTTCACCTTACAGTGTGGACAAACTTTTCTTATAAGCCTCTGTGCCTGAATAGCAACCAAAGCACCAGAAACCAAATAAGCCTCAACACCCATATCAATAATACGAGTAACTGCACTAACAGCATCATTTGTATGCAAAGTTGAAAGTACCAAGTGACCTGTAAGTGAAGCTTCAATAGCGATTTTCAAAGTCTCTTTATCTCTAACCTCACCAATCATGATGATATCTGGATCTTGTCTTAAAATTGACTTTAAAGCTGTTGCAAATGTCAAGTTTGCTTTATTATTAACTTGAACTTGTTGCAAAAGTGACATCTGATACTCAACAGGATCTTCAACTGTAATCATCTTTCTTTTAACACTTTTTATCGCATTCATTCCAGCATACAGAGTTGTTGACTTACCACTTCCTGTTGGTCCTGTTACAAATATAACTCCATAAGGTGCATCCATAGCTTTTCTAAATTTTTTAAAATTTTCAGGATGCATCCCTAACTCTTCAAGCTTAATCATGACTTTTGACTTATCCAAAATTCTCATTACGATAGATTCACCAGTCATTATAGGAAGAGTTGACATCCGAAAATCATAATGTTTATCCATAACAGTTGCTGAAAATCTTCCATCTTGTGGCTTTCTCTTCTCAGCAATATCTAAATTTGCCAAAAGCTTAATACGAGAGCCAAGCGGAGGATATATATCTTTATCAAATACAAAAATTTCTTTTAACATACCATCAATTCTAGCTCTAATAATACAGTTAGTCTCAGTAGGCTCAACATGAATATCACTAGCCTCACTAATAATTGCTGTTTTTAAAATAAGCTCAATCAATTTTAAAATACCTGAACTCTCCTCATTATCTGCACCAGTTGAAGCTGTAAACTCTTGCCTAATCTCAGAGATAAGATCTTTTACACTCTCACTAACTTCAATATTATGAAGATGCTTCTCAATTTGATCTGGATTTGCAATAGCTACTTTTATAAGCTTATTTCTAAATATCCGATGAAGAGCATCTTGAAGTCCCATATCAAATGGGTCTTTAGCAGCAATATAGATATTTAAATCATCCTCTTTATATGGAAGTATATGAAGTTTAGAAATCTTCTCATAACCAGCTTTTGCACCAATAGTATAATTTACATCAACACTATAAAGATCCACATAATCGCAATTTCTACTTTGTGCAAACTTCTCAATAAATTTATCCATATCTAGTGAAAAGTTTTTATAAATACCATTTAGTGTAATAATACCATTTTTAACAGCTTCAATAAGTAAAAGAGTGAGTGTATCACTATTTACAATATTCCTTTTTAAAAGTATTGAACCGATATCATCACCTATCTCTAGATGCTCTTCTTCAATCTCGTCCGCTATCTCTTGTGTTACTATTTTATTGTCAAATAAAAAGTCAACTATACTTAATGATTCTCTTCTTTTCATCTTCTCTTACCTACACACTTGCTTTTAAATTTTTTAATAATTTTGCTATCTCTTTTGAACTGTTATTTTTCAGATATTGTGTTAATGCATTAATCGCATCTTGTTTTTTGCCCATTTTATCTTTTATCTTTGCAAACATTATCCAACTTTTATCACTTTTTGAGTCAACTTCATTTGAAATTAAAGCCCATTTTAGTGCCCTATCATACTTTTTTGCATCAAAAAATCTCTGTGAAAGCTTAACAGAGAACAAAGAGTTATTTGTAGCATAAAACTTCTTCTTAATAAACGATAATGAGTTACCATCTTGGGAAGAGATAAAAACTTTTTTCTCTTTAACTTTTAAAGTAGCTATTTTCTCAACTTCATCTTTAGGTTTTGACTGAACATTTTTTTCAACTATTAACGGCTCTTGTATCTGCTTTTCAAAAGAGATATCACTCAAATCTATCAAAGCAAGTTCAGAAAAATCATCTTCAACAACATCCAAGCTTATAATATTTCCGTTTATTTCTCGTTCAATTGATTCTAAAGTTACAAGATTAGAATTTGAGGAACTACCTGTAAAAGATGAGCCAACCAAATTAAAATTCTGCAAGATTATATATGCAGATAAACCCATAATAGCAGCTAACAAAAATGAAATTTTAAACATAAAACTTTTATCATCACTAATCTTTTGTGGCTGTGATACTATTGTGCTTATTCTACTCATAATCTTACCTTTTAAAAATTTTCTATATTTACTTTATACCTGTATAACCTAACTCTTTTAACGATATACTCCCACTCATCCCTCTTTTTGGATTTATAATATAAGGGGTAATTACAACAACCAACTCTTCTCTAATTTCAGAAATTTGGTCTTGTTTAAACATAAACCCAAGACCTGGCAAATTACCAAGAACTGGAACTTTAAATGTTTTATTTCCCTGCTTAGAGCTAATTAAACCACCAAGAATAATCTTCTCACCATCTCTAAGTTTTACAACAGAAGAGATCTGTTTTTTACTAAGATCAGGCGGAAGTCTTCTTACACCTGATTCATCTGTTTTAACCTGTGATTTAACAGAAGAGATAGAAGGATTAATTTTCAAAATAATCTCTCCCTCATCTGTGATTTGAGGTGTAATATCAAGAAGAACCCCTGCAAAAACAGACTTAACAACTTCATTTGAAAAAGTCTCTGTTCCTGCATTTGTACCTGTTTGTCTTGAGCTTGCTGATAATTTATAGTATAACTGGTCACCTGAACTAAATACAGCTGGTTGATTATTTAAAGTTACAACCTTTGGATTAGAGATTGAAGTAACATCACCTTGAGTTTTCAAAAACTTAACAAGATCAGTAATTCCTGTATTTCCTTTGAATCTCACAAATGTAGCATGTGCACTAGGGTTTGAATCTCCAAAAGATGTGATATCATCACCTGTGAGTTTATCTAGGTTATTTGTATTTAGCATCTCATATGTTAATTTCATATTTTGAAGCTTATATATCTCTCCCCAATTCACACCAGTTTGTCTTGAATTATCAAGGTTAACTGATAAAATTTTTACATCTATTAAAACTTGTTTATGAAGAGAATCCATCATATTTTCTATATATGCTCCAACTCTATCAACTTGTGCTGCTGTACCACTTACAGTTATCAAACCTGCCTCTTTATTTACAATAGCAGCGGGTGCTTCAAATTTGTCAGAAGGTGCATTTAAAATTGAACCTATCTCAGCTTCCATCTTCTCCCAAAAACTAAACTTATCATTTGAAGTTATAGTAGCACCAGTTGAAAGTGATCCACCTTTTCCGCCATCGCCATCTCCAGCAGCTGCTGAATCACCTGTTAAAGAGATATCAGTATTACTAACCCCTGCTCTTTCAGTATTTACATAATTAACTTTAAATGTCTTTGTTGTTAATCCTGAAATTTTTAAAAGGTTACCGCTATATGTATACTCTAACCCTTTAGTTCCTACTAAAACATTAAAAATCTCCTCAAGAGACATCTTTTTAATATTTATACCTGAAAGTTTCTCTCCCAAAAGTTCACCTGATACTTTATCATTAGATATGATACTAAATCCACACTCATCACTTAATTGATTTAATATCTCCAATGCTGCTACATCTTCTGAAATTTTTATATTAAAAGTTCTGTTATCACAACTTTTAGCTTGAAGAGTTGATACACTTCCTAAAAGTAGTGATGCAGTACCAATTGCCAACATCGTCTTTTTTAATCTACTTGATACTAAATTTTGCATTTTCTTTCCTCATTGTTAATCTCTTTTTATAATCACTACTCTTAAGCCACACAACACCTTTACGAATTGAAGAGACTTTTAAATCTCCCACCTCATCTCCAAGCTTATACCATCTTCCACTAATTTTAACTTTTTTATTAACTATAGCTTGCAAAACAAACTCAGGAGTTACAACCTCTTCTATGGTCTCTCCATCAGCTGTTGTTTTAACAACTTTTGGTTTTTTTATCTTTACAAATGGTGAGCTTAGTGCATCTATCTTTCGCACATCTACACCAACTCTTTTTTCTCCAATTTTTGAGAACATTGTTTTATATTCACTTACCATTGCAAGCCTATTATCGTTAGCTTGTAGGTATATCGCCAAAATTGGCAAAATTATTAATTTCTTCATTAGTATTTCATCCCCCATACAGCAATTTTAAAAGATGCATTAAGTTTATCATCTGGTCTTGTAATTTCAATCCCACTCACATCGATAACTAACTGACTCTCTTCTATCTCATTTAAAAATTTCATCATACTTGAAAAGTTAGCTTTTGAAACAACATCAATTTCAACAACATGAGTTATCTTTTGAAATGTTGGCTCATAAAATTTATTTGCAATCTCTTTAATCTCTACTTTATGCTTTTTAGCTAAATATGAGATATTATCAACAAATCCAGCCCAGTTCTCATCATCAAATAGAAGATAAGAGAGCTCTGTCAATGTATTATCAACATAAGAGATTTTATAAATAGTATTATCAAAATGAACATGTTTTTGTTTCACTTTTTTCTTTAACTGATTTAGTGTTGCCACTGTATTTAAGTTAAGATACCTCTGATGATCACTCACTTTTTTTGCTACAGTACCTAACTCACTTTTAGTCTGCTTTAAATTTGCATCTGTTTGTAAAAAAACATATTGATAAACTAAAAAACCTACAAATGCAGCAGCTCCCGCATACATCAAAGTAGACTCTGCTGGTTTTTTATTTGCAAAATATGCATCAATCTTGTCAAAAATTGTCTTATTTTCTATACTAGAAGTTGCCATGTAGCCCTACCTTTATCTCACTTTGATAATAAGTTGTATTATCATCTTTTTTAATTAATTCTGTACTTACATCATAACCATTTGTAACAGATATATCTTTCATAAGTTCAGTCATATATTTATCTTGTTTACTTCTAACTGTAATCACCATATCAGAAGAATTATTGTCAACTCTAACAACTTTTGATTGATGTCTATTTACTTTATCAAAAAGATCAGTCAAGACTTTTGCTTTCATAGGATAAGATACTTTCTTACTATATATCTCTTTTAAAAGCTTTGTCCTAAACTCTAAATCTTTATTTTTAACAGCTAGCTTTTTATCAATCGCATCATTATCTTTTTTTACAACCGCTAACTCTTTTTTCATATTTGCTACATCTGCACCTAAGGATTTCTCTTTTACATTTAATTCAACTAACTTTTTTTTGAGAATAAAATTGTTTTCTACAAACTGATAAGTAGGATAAGCCATAGCAACTACAAACGAAGCAGCCACCAATTTCATAAGCTTTCCACTAGGTCTCTTACCAAATGGAGGTGGTTTTTTAAATATTGAGATATTTAAACTATCATCATGGTTTTCTTGAAAATCTTGTGCATTCACAATTAAAAGTGTATGAAGAGGATCAATATCTATCTCATTTGCATTTTTAGATATCTTAAACTCTAATTTTTTTGTAGGTATATTTATATAGTTATAGCAAAACTCATCCACACCTACAATATTTCCTATCTCACTTCCCAAAAAGATTTGATCAATTTTGTCAAGTCCATAAGCTCTTTTTGCATATAGAATAACATCATTTATATAGACAAATACCTCACCAAAAAGTTTCATTAATTGCTGTTGGTAAGAGCTGTTTTCATTTCTTAAACCAGATTTTGAAAGCATTTGAAAAAATTCAGACTCATCAATTCTTTTTCCAAGCTCTTTTGAAAATGTATCAGATATATTTTTTAAAGAGTAGCGAATTGATTTTGAAAAAACATACTCACCATTTTGATAAATAACAACAAAAGCATCATCTTTATGAAAGTAGACAAAACAGTCTGTACTCTCAAGCGGAAGAAGAGCTCTACTATAAAGTGATTTCATTAAAAATGGTGCAGCTGTAATATAATCTATATACTTAATATTTTTTAACTCACCAAAAACCTCATTGAGTCTATCTTTATCGATTGCAATTACATTAAATACTTTAAATTCACTATCAGCACGATTAGATTCAAAGTAAAATATTGAATACTCTTTTGAACCCTCTAATCCTAACTCATCATAAGCTTTAATTTCAATTGCATCTTTTAGATCCTCAGCACTTACATCATTATCAATATCAACTGTACTAGAGATAATATCTTTAGTCTGAACATATGAGTTATAAAAACTTTTTTGATCAAATTTTTTAATACTACCTTGAGAAATAATGTTTTTACTATACTCATACGAACTTAAAGCATACGGATCAAGTGTTACAATATTTTTCTTAGCAGGACTTAGAATACTTTTTTTCAACATCTTTTCTACCTATCCTATAAAATTGGTAGTTGAAAAGTACTCTAAAAATTGTAGCCAAGCTCCTGTAGAGATTTTTTATCTTTACTCCAGCCTTTTTTTACAACTACAAAAAGTTTCAAAAAAGTTTTTTTACCGCTTAAATCCTCTATCGATTCTCTAGCCATCTTGCCAATTCTTTGTAAAGTCGCTCCATCATTACCTATTATGATGCCTTTTTGACTTTTACTATCAACAACAATTTGTGCAAAAACTTTCTCTCTATCTTGAGACTCTTCAACTCCTTCAATGACTACATCGGAAAAGTAGGGAATTTCTTTAGAAGTTTTTTCAAATATTGCACCTCTTATTAACTCTCTGTAAATATCTTTCATTTTTTGAGTAGTTAAAATCTCTGTATCATAATATGGAGGATGAGTAGGTAGATGCTTTGATATAGTCCCCAAAACATAGGGAATATCAGTACCTTTTTTGATAGAAGTTGGTATAAGCTCAAGATACTTATCTTGGTACTTCATAAAAGTTGTTATTTTTTTAAATAATTTCTCTTTTTTAACTTGATCTATCTTTGTAAGTAGTAAAATATGAGGTATATTTTTAGAATTTAACTCTAAAAACTTCTCATAATGTTCAAGGTTATCAGTAACAGGAGATAAAAACAAAATCAAATCCGCATCTCCAATAGCTTTTATAGCCTCCTCCATCATGTATCGATTTAAAAGCTGTTCTCTCTCATGAAGTCCTGGTGTATCTATAAAAATAAGTTGATTATCTTCATGCATAACAATCACATCTGATCTTTTTCTTGTAGCATTTGCTTTGTGAGAGACCATTGTGATATTCTCATTTACAAAAAAATTCAAAAGTGAGCTTTTTCCCGCATTTGGACGACCTACAACGGCAATAAATCCAGCTTTTTTATCTGTCATAAAATATATCTTGATAGATCTTCATCATTAGAGATTGGATCAAGTTTACTAACAACTAGCTTTTTATCAATAACAACTCTCTCACCTTTTTTTTCATCTGCTGTAAAACTAATCTCCTCAATAACCCTCTCCAAAACTGTGTGAAGCCGTCTTGCTCCTATATCCTCCATCTTTTCATTTGCATTTTGTGAAGTTTTTGCCATCTCTTTTATAGCATCATCTTCAAACACAAGCTCAACTCCTTCAGTTTTCAAAAGTGCTTCATATTGCCTTAAAAGTGAATTTTTAGGTTGAGTTAAAATTTTGTAAAGTGTCTCTTCTGAGAGTGAACTAAGCTCCACACGAAGAGGGAAACGACCTTGAAGCTCAGGGATGAGATCACTTGGTTTACTAACATGAAATGCTCCAGCTGCGATAAAAAGTACATGATTTGTCTTTATGACACCATATTTTGTATTTACCTCACTTCCCTCAACTATTGGAAGAAGATCTCTTTGTACACCCTCTTTACTTGGATCTTGGCGACTTTGTGCTTTTGCACTCACTGCAACTTTATCAATCTCATCTACAAAGATAATCCCACCTTGTTGAGCCCTATCTAACGCTTCAGCTTTAATAGCTTCAAAATCTAGTAAATTTTCACTAGCTTCAACTTTCAAAGCCTCTTTTGCTTCTTTAACTGTAACCTCTTTTTTAACTATATCACTTTTTGAGCTTAAAATCTTCATAAAAGACTCTTGGACTTTTATCATCTCAGGAGGCATAGTTGCATCATTTATCTCACCTAAACCTTTTGTAATCTCTATCTCAATCTTAAGCTCATTTAACTCATCATCAATAAGTTTTTTCTTCATCCTCTCATAACTCTTCAAATAATCCTCTTTTTTCTGCTCACTAGCCCCCGATGGAAGTGGTGGGAGGAGTTTCTCTATGATTTTTTTCTGCACATATGCATCTATTTGACTTATATTTCTCTCTTTATGTTCACTTCTTACAAGATTGACAGAAGATGCAACGAGATCTCGAACCATTGACTCAACATCACGCCCAACAAATCCAACTTCAGTATATTTACTAGCTTCAACCTTTACAAACGGTAAATTCATCATCTTAGCTAACCGTCTTGCAATTTCAGTTTTTCCAACCCCAGTGGTTCCAATCATAAGAATATTTTTAGGCATAATATCCTCTTGCATAGCTGGGTCTAACTGCATTCTTCTGTGTCTATTTCTTAGAGCAATTCCTATCGTTTTTTTGGCTTCATATTGCCCAATTATATAGTTATCAAGATAAGCAACTATCTCTTTTGGTGTCATATCCATAATCTACTTCTTTCCCTCTTTTGTTAATGTATAAGTTTTTATATTGTCACTTGTATAGATGCAAAGCTCACTAGCAATTAGCAGACTCTCTTGTATCAACTTCTCTTCATCCAAATTTGCAAACCTATCTAAAGCTCTTGCGGCTGATATTGCAAAATTGCCACCACTTCCAATAGCAGCAATGCTTCCATCTTCAGGCTCAACAACATCTCCATTTCCACTAAGTATATAGATATGTTCAGTATCTAAAACTATCATCATAGCTTCAAGTTGTCTCATATACTTATCTTTTCGCCACTCTTTAGAAAAATCTATAACAGATTTTAAAAGATCACCCTTTTTATTTTCCAAAATTCCCTCAAACATATCAAAAAGATTAAATGCATCTGCTGTACTTCCAGCAAATCCTGCAAGTATCTTTCCATTGTGAAGTCTTCTAATCTTTGTTGCATTACTTTTAAGTATGGCTGAGCCAAATGTAACCTGCCCATCTCCACCAATAACAGCTTTGTTTTTTCCCTTTACTGCAAGTATCGTAGTTGCATGAAACATCTATTCTCCTACAATTTCTAAAGTAAGTTTTGCATGAATGCCTGAACCTAACTTTATAGAGATATCATAATTTCCAGTTGTTTTTATAGCATTTTTTTCAAGCTCTACGCTCTTTTTATCTATCTCTATTTTATGTTGTGCTAACAACTCCTGGGCTATCTCATCTTTTGTTACAGCACCATATAAAGAGCCATTTGCACCTAATTTTTTATTAATCACTAGCTTAATCTCTCCTAAGCTTTTCTCAACCTCTTTTAACCTTGCTAACTCTTGTTTCTCTTTTTTCAAAATATCAGCTTGTTCAATCTCCCAATTTTCTATAACCTCTTTTGTCGCACTTAAAGCAAACCCTTTTCCTATCAAGAAGTTTCTTCCATAACCCTCTTTTACCTCTTTAATCTCACCTTTTTTTCCTAAACTTTTTACATCTTTTATAAGTAATACTTTCATATATAATTCTCCTATTTGTATATTATACCAAATTGTTTATCATCTCAACTTTCTCTTCAAGCTCTAAAAATCTATCAACCACCTCTTCATACAAAGATTCTAATTTTTGGAGTTTTTCACTAAGTTTTGTTAAACCTATCTTCTCATAACACTTCACATCTTCTAAACAGGTATTTAACTCTAGTATCTCTTTTTCTAACTTTTCAATCTCCAAAGGGAGGCTTTGAAGCTCACTTTTCTCTTTATAACTTAATTTTATAGCTCTATTTGTAACATGTTTTATCTCACTTTTTTTAACCTCTTTTGTAAAATTATCTAGCTCCTTTAACTCTTTTTCAATCTCCAAATACTCACTATAACTCTGATAACTCTCCTCAATCTCTCCATAACCTCTAAAAATGAGAAGTTTTTTAGCAATCTTATCAACAAAATATCTATCATGAGAGACAAATATCAAAGCTCCCTCAAAACTCTGCAGATACTCTTCAAGTATATTGATAGTGTTTATATCTAAATCATTTGTAGGCTCATCCATTATGAGACAATCATAATTTTTAGAGAACAAAAGAGCTAATGCTACTCTATTTTTCTCTCCACCACTTAAAAGTCCTATCTTCTTATCTAGATGCTCTTTTGGAAAAAGAAAATTTTTCAAATACCCATAAACATGCATGTTTTTCCCACGAACATTTATGATATCTCCTCCATCTGGACAAAAAGTATCAATTAAGTTTTTATCATCATCAAGCATAACTCTTTTTTGATCAAAATACCCAACACTAAACTCTCCACTTTTAATAACTCCACTATCAACTCTCATCTCATTTAAAAGAAGTTGTAAAAGTGTGGACTTTCCTGCTCCATTTTTACCAACAATTGCTATCTTGTCTTGTTGCAGTATCCGCATAGAAAACTCTTTTATAAGAAGCTTATCTCCTAAAGTTTTTGAGATATTTTCAATCTCAAAAAGCATCTTTTTACGGCTTATATTTTTACTGTCATCAAAGTTTTTCTGCTCACGTTGTAGCTCTAACCTCATCTTGTTTATCGCTGTTGGATTTTTCTTTGCATCTTCTCTTAGATTTAAAACCCTCTGTTTTCGTCCCTCATTTCGTTTAAGCCTAGCTTTTACTCCACGACTAAGCCACTGCTCCTCTTGTTTTAGATATTTTAAAAGTGTGTTATGAGACTTCTCTAATGACCTTAAAATCTCCTCTTTTGCAACAATATAATCACTATATCCACCTTTAAATGAGCGAATTTTTCCATCTTCTATCTCAATAGATCTAGTTGCAATATTGTCTAAAAAATATCTATCGTGAGAGATAAACAAAAGTGTAAATTTACCCTTTAAAAGCATCTTTTCCAAAAACTCAACCATGTAAACATCCAGATGATTGGTAGGCTCATCAAGAAGTAAAATATCAGGTTTTTTAAGTAAAAGCCCCGCTAATGCAACTCTTCTTTGCTCCCCTCCACTCAAAAGTGACAAAGGTCTATTTTCATACTCTTTTAAGTTAAACTCTTGAAGCACTCTCTCAATCTTATCATCCAAACTCCAAGCATTATGAACATCTAAAAAAGTACCAAGTTTTGAATGCTCTTGTAAAAGCTTTTTATCTTCATAACTACTTTGCAACTCTAAACTAATCTCATCATATCTATCTTTTGCATTTTTTAGCTCTTTTAACTCCTCTAAAATTGCATCTCTTACACTAAGCCCCTCTTTAAATGTAGGCTGTTGAGCTAGCATCTCAATCTTGATATTTTGTTGTAAAATTCGCCTTCCATCATCAAAATCCAAAACTCCTTGACAAATCTTCATCAAAGTAGATTTCCCTCCGCCATTTTTGCCAATAACAGCAATTCGTTCATTTGAAGCGATAGAAAAATCTATCTCTTGTAAAATCTTGTTACTCTCATAAGCTTTTGAGAGTGATATAAGCTCTAATAGTGCCAAAAAGGTCTCCGTGTAAGTTTTAATAAGATTATATAAGAATTGTAATTTATATCTTATTGATAAGATCAGAAATAAGCAGATAAAGAGTTAATTCCGCATCTTTTAAATCTTCTCCAAAAGTAATTATCCCCTCTTCATGTCCACTCATAACAAACTTTGGGTTCTTTAGAGGATTATCATTTTTATAAATTCTATTTACTTCTTTGATCATCAAAGTTGAACCATAAAGAACATCTGCTGTTTTTTTATAATCTTTTTCCAGCATAAAATCCCACAACGCTTTTGAGTGGATATGAATAACAGCTTTTATATCTGGACTTAAATTATAAATTGTTCCATGAGTTAAAGCTTCGCTACTAGGTTTTATAGCTCCGCTTGATTTTAGAAAAAACTTCTCATCATCATAATCTTCTATAAGTGCATAGTGCTTTGCATCTAGAGATTTTAAAGCCCCTGTTTGTGTTCCTGTTATGACAAAGCTTTTTTTACTCACTCTTTGGCTGATGTTTCCATAACCTATACCATCTTTTTCACCAATTTGCCCAAGTGCAAACAGTCTCTCTCTAACCTCGTGTATCTCTTTATATAGAGATTTTTCTAATGGGGATGACTTTTTAAAATCAAAATTATATTTTATTACACCATCGATCATAAAATATCTTTGTACATCTTTTGTATCTCTTTTTGATTAGCTTCACAGATGCCTCTCTCACTTATAAGAGCTGTTATTAATCTTGATGGAGTTACATCAAAACCATAATTTAGACAAGGTGAGTTATCTTGGACTATTTGAAGTTTAGAGTATTTACCATCTGCATCTACTCCTCTTATAAACTTTATCTCATCCTCATCTCTTATCTCAATCTCTATATCTTTAACTCCATCTACTATCTCAAAATCAAATGTAGATGAGGGAAGAGCCACATAAAAAGGGATATTATTGTCATATGCGGCTAATGCTTTTAGATAAGTTCCTATCTTGTTTGCCACATCTCCACCACGACTCACTCTATCTGCTCCTGTTATGCAAATATCTATCATCTGATGTTGCATAAGATGCCCTCCTGCATTGTCAACAATAACTGTATGTTTTATGCCAGCTTTTTCTAACTCCCAAGCACTTAAGTTTGCCCCTTGATTTCTAGGTCTAGTCTCATCTACAAATACTTCTATGTCAATTCCTCTTCTTTTAGCTTCATAAATTGGAGCTAAAGCACTACCATTGTCAGCAATTGCTAACCAACCAGCATTACAGTGAGTTAAGATGCTTATTTTAGTTTTGTTTCTCTCTTTTAAAATTTTTTCAAATATATCTGCACCAAAATTTCCTATTTTTTTACTAGCTTCACAATCCTCATCACATATCTTTATAGCTTCAAGTTTTAACTCTATTATCATATCACTAGAGCTTCTAGCTTTTTTCATCATTCTATCAACAGCCCACATAAGATTTACAGCTGTTGGTCTTGAGCATCTTATGAGTTTTGCTTTTTCTTCAAGTTTTTTTATATCTCCTTTGCACTCTCTTGCTGCTAAAAAAACTCCAAATGAAGCCACATTTCCAATAACTCCAGCTCCTCTAACTATCATATCTTTTATAGCCCCAACACACTCATCTGTATTTGTGATTGTAACTGTCGCATCTACAAATGGTAAAACTCTTTGATCAATTACAACTAAATTATCATCTTTATCTAGCCAAAATGCTCTATATTTTCCCCTCAAGAAGACTCCTTTATGATTTTTATAAGCTCTTTTGTGTTTTTTATATTTTCATAGTTTTCTATAAGTTTTATCCCAATTTTTAGTGCTTTTTTATTTGCATCTGCTCTTTTTTCTAAATCTTTCATACCTCGTATCTCTTCCACTCCTGCTATGCCAAAAACCCTTCTTGCCATTTTGCATCCTGCAAATCCTATGCTTTGAGAAAATATATCTTGCATAAAATCTTTTTTATATAAAAGAAGTGTCTTTTCATCTATAAAGTTTGAAACTATAAGTGAGCTCTCTTTTTGATTATCCCAAAGAGATAAAAACTTTAACTCAAACTTCTCATAAATCTCCTCAATAGTTTTTAAAATCCACTCCCTATATTTTTCATCTTCATTCTCATAAAGATGTGAAATATAAGAGTTTATAAGATTTGCTATTAATGCCCCTATATCAAAACCAAAAGGTCCAAAAAATGCAAACTCAGGGTCAATTACAAAACTCTCTTTTTCATTTACCATAATAGAGCCAGTATGCAAATCTCCGTGAAGAAGTGCATCTGATTTGGTCATAAAAATATATTTTAACTTTAAAACATTTTTTCTAAACTCCATTTTTGAAAAAAGCTCTTTTGCATCTTTTAAAGCATTTGCATCTATGACATTTGTTTCATGCTCCATATAAGCAAAAGTAAAAACAAAATCTTCACTAAGTTTGCAAAGTTCTCTGTTTTTATTAAAACTATCCATCATCTGTCGTTTTTCACAACTTTCAAGATGCAAAGAGGAGGTATAAAAAAGATTGTAAGCCAAAAATGTGGAGATATGTTCACAAAAATTCTCATAATACCTACACTCCATAAGAGCTTTTCGAAAGATAATATGCTCCCCCAAATACTCCATCACAACTAAACTCATCTCTTCATCACTATGGTAAATTTTAGGGACAAATGAAGGTGTAAATTTTTCATAACTTCTTAATGCCCTTATCTCAAAACTCATTCTATCTCTTGAAAGAGCAAACGATTCACCAGCACAACGAAGATATGGAACAGCCTGTTTTAAGATAAGGGCTTTTTTAGGATTTTTTTCACTCTGTACCAAAAACACAAAGTTTAAATTACCATCTCCTATCTCTTTGGAGATTAATACTTTATCATCAAAATACTCTCTTATTTTTGGTATATTTTGTAAAAAAGTGTTTATGTTTTTATCTGTTAATATGTGGTACTTCATGATGATATCTCCTATGTTTATAATGTTATTGTAGCAAAAAATTGTTATTGATAAAATTACAATTTAAACACCCTTAGCCATACACACTAAAGTATATTAAGAAAAATTCCTAAGCCTATACTTGACAAAGATAGACTAAAGTTGTATAATGTCATCAACTATTTGTATTTTACTAAAATGTATAGATAGACAAGGAGGACAATTTGAGCGAAAAAGAAGATAAAAAAGTTGAACAAGAGGTAGAGCTTCAAGATGAGAGTGAGCTTGAAGAGCAAGTTGAAGTCTTAGAAGAGACCAATTTGAAAGAAGAGCTTGAAGCAAGGATTGCAGAGCTTGAAGATTTGAGGCTTAGAGATTTGGCTGAGTTTGAAAATATTAAAAAGCGGTTAGAAAAAGAGAAAACTCAATCAATAGCCTATTCACATGAAGGGTTTGCTAGAGATCTTTTATCTGTTATAGATTCACTAGATAGTGCAAATGCTATGATGAATGATGATAGTGAGCTTGATGCTACAAAAATTAAAGAGGGAATTGACTTAACAGTTGAACAGTTTAAAAAGATTTTTCAAAAACACGGAATTGAACTTGTAAGCATTGAAAATGAGTTTGACCCAAATTTTCATGAAGCTGTTATGAAAGTAGATAGTGATGAAAAAGAGGGTACGATTGTACAAGTTTTTCAAAAAGGCTACAAAATAAAAGATAGAATTTTAAGACCAGCGATGGTTTCAATAGCAAAATAAAAAAATTAAATTTAGGAGAGAAAATGTCAAAAGTAATAGGAATAGATTTAGGAACAACAAACTCTTGTGTCGCCGTATATGAGAGAGGTGAGAGTAAAGTAGTTACAAATAAAGAGGGGAAAAACACAACTCCTTCAATTGTAGCTTTTACAGATAAAGGAGAGATTTTAGTAGGAGATCCTGCGAAAAGACAAGCTGTAACAAACCCAGAGAAGACAATCTACTCAATAAAAAGAATTATGGGACTAATGTGTAGTGAAGATGCAGCAGAAGAAGCCAAAAAGAGACTTCCTTACCATGTAGTAGATAGAAATGGAGCTTGTGCAATTGAGGTAGATGGTAAAACCTATACTCCACAAGAGATAAGTGCAAAAGTTTTAATCAAACTAAAAGAGGATGCTGAAGCATTTTTAGGTGAAAGTGTTACAGATGCGGTTATAACTGTGCCTGCATACTTTAACGATTCTCAAAGAAAAGCTACACAAGAGGCTGGAACAATTGCTGGTTTAAATGTTTTAAGAATTATAAATGAGCCAACTTCAGCAGCTCTAGCTTATGGGTTAGATAAAAAAGAGGCAGAGCAGATTGTTGTATATGATTTGGGTGGTGGTACATTTGATGTTACTGTGTTAGAGACTGGAGATAATGTTGTTGAAGTTTTAGCAACTGGCGGAAATGCATTTTTAGGTGGAGATGACTTTGACAATAGATTAATTGACTGGTTAGTTGATGAGTTTAAGAGTGATAGTGGTATCGACTTAAAAGGTGATGTTATGGCTTTGCAAAGACTTAAAGAGTCTGCTGAAAATGCAAAAAAAGAGCTTTCATCAGCAACTGAAACAGAGATAAATTTACCATTTATAACAGCAGATGCGAGTGGTCCTAAACATCTTGTTAAAAAGTTAACAAGAGCTAAGTTTGAGTCATTGATAGAGGATTTGGTTGAGGAGACTATTCGTACTATTGATTCAGTTATCAAAGATTCTGGAGTAGCTGTTTCTGATATAAAAGAGATTGTTATGGTTGGTGGTTCAACTCGTGTTCCAATGGTTGGAGAGAAAGTAAAAGCATTTTTTGGAAAAGAGCTTAACAAATCTGTAAATCCTGATGAAGTTGTTGCTATTGGTGCTGCTATTCAGGGGGCGGTTATAAAAGGTGATGTTAAAGATGTACTTTTACTTGATGTTACACCTTTATCTCTTGGAATTGAGACTCTTGGAGGAGTTTTAACTAGAGTAATTGATAAAGGTACAACAATACCTGTAAAAAAACAGCAGACTTTCTCAACTGCCGAAGATAATCAACCAGCAGTTACAATCCATGTTGTTCAAGGTGAGAGAGAGTTCGCACGAGATAATAAATCTTTAGGACAATTCAATCTTGAAGGAATTCCTCCAAGCCCAAGAGGTGTGCCACAAATTGAAGTAACATTTGATATAGATGCAAATGGTGTCTTAACAGTTTCTGCACAAGATAAAGCGAGTGGAAAACAACAAGAGATTAAAGTTACTGGAAGCTCAGGGTTAAGTGATGAAGAGATTGAAAAAATGGTACAAGATGCAGAAGCAAACAAAGATGCAGATGCAAAAAGAAAAGAGGGAGTTGAGACTAGAAATCAAGCTGACTCACTTGTACATCAAACAGAAAAATCTCTAAATGAGATGGGTGAAAAAATCGAAGCAGAAGATAAAGAGAAGATTGAGAGTGCTGTAAATGAGCTAAAAGAGACTTTAAAAGATGAAAATGCTACAAAAGAGCAAATTGATGAAAAAGTCAAAGCATTAACAGAAGTTAGCCACAAACTAGCAGAAGCTATGTATAAAAAAGATGAAGGCGGTGGTGAGAGTTCTGAGTCTAAGAAAAAGAAAAAAGATGACGATGATGTTATCGATGCTGAAGTAGAGTAAAAAAAGATAAATTACACACGAAATATTATTTTCGTGTGTAAAAAAAACATCTAAGCCCCGCCCATTAGTACAACATCCCAAAAAGCCAAAGTGGTATTTTGTTTCCAAATCCAACCTCTATATCATCTGCAACCACAAAAGCATTTTTAGTATCTTTTATCTGTTTGAAACTTTTATTTTTTCCGCCTATCTCTATAGTATATCTGTTTAGGATTTTAAAATCTCCTTGTGTGGGTAAAAGTACATTTTCATCTATTAGTTGAGATTTGTTATAGAGAGAGCTTTTTATCTGATTTAAAAAAAATGTCTCTCTTTGGGTTCCTTTGTCTGCATTTTGTGAGATGGTATTCATAAGGTTTGTATTGTATAGGTAGAGTTTATCTGGTTTATTTAGCATGCCATAACCTCTAGCTTTTTGGTTGACACAATTTAGCAAACTTCCTAACTCCAAATAGTAGATATACTCCATCAATGTTGGACGGGATACTTCTATAGCAGAGGCTAATTTAGAGATATTTGGTTTGAGTGGAACCGAAGTACTAAGTAGATAAATCAATTTTTTTATCTTATCTATTTGGGAATGTTTGATATTGGTTGAATAAGGCATATCAACTTCTAATATTTGATTAATGATACCAATAAGCTGATGGTTATAATTTTCACTATTTTCAAGCATAAATGGGTAACAACCATATATTAAATACTCTTTAAAATGCTCAAGAGGCTTGATGTTTTGTGCAATATGACTTGCAATATTTATATGTTTTTCAAACAACTCATCTATACTATATGCCGAAAAATCGGCTATATCTTTAAATTTTAAATACTCCCTAAAAGAGAGATTTGCCAATCTATAAAGCATTACCCTTCTGCTTAAATCTGCCTCTTGTGTATGTATCTGTATCATCGATGAGCCAGAGATGATGAGTTTTAAAGAGCTAGAATCATAGATGCTTTTTATATGTGTTGACCACTTTTTATATTTGTGTATCTCATCAACATACAGTACCTCTCCTCCAAATTTTTCAAACTCTATAGCAAACTCATAAAGTGATATATTTTCAAAATAAGGATTGTCCACTGAGATATAAAGTGCTTTTGGATTGTTAATATAGGTTTGCCGAAGATGTTGCAACATCAAAGTTGTCTTACCAACTCCTCTTTGTCCCACTATAAGCATACATCTTGTAGACCAATTTATCTGTTCATATAAATAGCGTTTATGTGTTAAGTTTATGTTATTAAGAAGTCGCTGTTGCTCCTCAAAAAATCGTGTAAAATCTATCATACAAAACCTTTTTTATTTTATTAAGTGTATTTTACAATAATTTTATGTTTTTGTAAAGTGTGGTTTATATAATAAAGTATTAGTAATCTCTTTTCCTGTTTAGTTACTCAGAATATCTATGATATTTGGTAAAATTCATAGCACCCTTTTCCACTTCGATATGCTATAATTGAAATAGTAAGAGGTACTTCCTATTCAGGGTTATAGCACCCTTTTCCACTTCGATATGCTATAATGGATACAGTTTTAGACCTACTTGATAGAGAGTTATAGCACCCTTTTCCACTTCGATATGCTATAATACCGACTTTCCAGACCCCTTAAAAAAGAGTCTGGGAAGAATTTTTTCATCAATAAATAACTGATTTTTTAGATCTATAACCTTAAAATCGCCTC
>JAMOMC010000053.1 GCA_027068765.1 Campylobacterales bacterium | reverse complement strand
CCCATGCTATATTTGAGAGTAGGTGGCATCTGTTGCAGATAAAATTAAATATTTCATGCAAAGCTTTATCCTGATGCCACTTATCACCACAACTTGGACAGACTCTTTTTAACTCTGTTTCAAGTCTCTCTCCAGTTCCTTGATATAGATAGTAGTAGACTTCTTTTTTTGTCAATTTTTTAATATTTTTGCATATTTTTAGCCCTTGCTTAGTTAGTTGGCTATCTAGTTTTGATAGTTGGTTTGTTGCCCATTCACATTCGCCACATGCCACACAAGCCATAGATAAAATCAGCTTGTTTTTTTATATTTTGTTTTTGAGTTATTTTAAATTTAATTTCGATTGTATACATAAGCTAGAATTTGTAGTTTTATTTTGAAGACTAAAGAGTGTTAAAAAATTGATTGTTGTGAAGAGTTAAACTTCACAATGATCAATATTTAGTTTTTTAATCAGAGCTTCAAAAAATTGACCGCTTTGTTTATCATAATCATCATGAAATTCAATAGCATACTCACCACCTAAATCTTTACCAGGAGTTACAACAACAGCTGGAGCAATACCTCTTTTTTCAATCATCTCTCCCACAGTATCGCAGATAGTATTTCTTTGTTCATTAGAGTTATAAACTAGCACTAATCTTGAGTATCTCTCTTCCATCTCATGGTAAGCTTTTATGCATGCCTCTTTTTCTTTCGCTTTCATCTTCTCTCCTTTAATTTTTTTACATCCACTCTAGTAGTTTTGTAACTTCAGTTGCTTCAAAACATTTGATGCCATTTAGCTTAAGTGTAGGTAATTTTGGCACAATTGCCCTTTTAAAACCTTGAGTTTTTGCCTCTTTTAATCTAATGTCTAAATTATATATATCTCTAATATCGCCAATTAGTGAAACTTCTCCAATAAAAATAGTATCATACCCCAAAGGTCTATCTCTAAAACTACTTATAATTGCAGCAATTATGGCTAAATCGGCAGCAGTCTCTGTTATCTTTATACCTCCTGCTATATTTACAAATACATCATATTCATTAAATGGCAGGTCAAGTTTTCTCTCTAGTAGGGCTAAAAGCATAGTTAGACGATTTAATTCAAATCCAGTGGCTGATCTCTTTGGGTTTGGATAACCACTTTGGCTTACTAATGCTTGTACTTCTAAAACTATGGGACGGCTCCCTTCCATGATGACAGTGATTGCTGAACCTGTTGATGAGAGGTTTTGTGTGAAAAACTTTTTTGAGATATCTTTAGCACTCATAAGTCCCTCTTTAGTCATCTCAAAAATTGCAACTTCGCTAGTTGAGCCAAATCGATTTTTAATTCCTCTAAGCATTCTAAGTTCACGACTAGCATCTCCTTCAAAATAAAGCACTGTATCAACCATATGCTCTAATACTCTAGGACCTGCAATTGAGCCTTCTTTAGTAATATGTCCTATTATGAAAATTGCTAAATCATTATCTTTTCCATATCTCATAAGCTCAAATGTAATTTCTCTTACTTGTGAAACAGACCCAGGAGCGGATGATATGTTTTCACTATATAGAGTTTGGATGGAGTCTATTATGAGGGTATCGTAAGTTTTTTGGTTTAATTCAGAGAAGACTTCTTGTAATTTTATCTCTGATAGAAGATAAAGCTCTTTGTGGTTTGCATCTAGTCTATTTGCTCTTATTTTTATCTGCCCTAAAGATTCTTCACCACTAACATAGAGGACTTTTTTACCGTTTTTTGCTAAGTTACCGCCTATTTTTAAAAGTAGGGTTGATTTTCCAACACCAGGGCTTCCTCCAATTAGAGTTAACCCTCCAGGGACAATTCCCCCGCCTAAAACTAGATCTAACTCTTCATCAAAAGAGGTAAATCTTTGAAAGTTTTCCTCTTTAATATCTGTTATAGGAGTTGCTTTTATAGTTTGTGAACTCTTTTTAGAGCTCTCTTTTAATACCTCTTGTTGAGTTTGGTTTAACTCTAAAAACTCATCCCATGCACTACAATTTGGGCATTTTCCTATCCATTTTGAGCTTTGATATCCACAAGCTTGGCACTCAAAGATTGTTTTTTTCTTAGCCATTAATCCTCAGTTTCAAAAATTTCATCAAGAAGTGAATCAACAAAATCTTCTTTGTTAAATTTCAAAAGATTTGCTTTTTTCTCTCCAATTCCGATATAAAGTATAGGTTTTTTAAGAGCAGATGCGATAGAAAAGAGTGCTCCACCTTTTGCAGTACCATCTAATTTTGTTATGATTAATCCATCAATTGGGACAATTTCATTAAAAGCTTTTGCTTGGGCTATGGCTGAGTTTCCTTGTGTTCCATCTAAAATTAAGATTTTTCTATGAGGGGCTCCGCTTTTTGCCTTGTCACAAATCCTTACTATTTTTTGAAGCTCTTTTGATAAATTTTGCTGGGTGTGCAGTCTTCCTGCTGTATCTATGATAACTCTATCAACCCCTTTTGCTATGGCTGATTGTATCGCATCAAAGGCAACTGCTGATGGGTCGTGACCTTGTTTTGTTGCAACTATTGGAACATCTATGTTTTTTGCCCAAGTTTGAAGTTGTGCGATTGCTGCTGCTCTAAAAGTATCAGAGGCTGCTAAAAGTACACTTTGTCCATTTACTTTATAGTTATATGCTAATTTTCCAATAGTTGTAGTTTTTCCAGCTCCATTTATGCCAAAGATTAATTCAACATACGGGCTTGCATCTATCTCTTTTTCTTTCTCTACATCTATAAAGTAAGCAAGAAGTACTCTTCTTAAATCTGCTCTTTTTACTTTATCTCCAGCTGGCATGTAGTAGATAATCTCTTCAACTTGCTCATATGTTACATCTGCTTCTAAAAGTATCTCTTCTAAAAGATCTTTAGATAGGGTTTTTTGCTTTTTTGGAGCTACTTCTCTAATCGCCGCTACTGTTTTTTTAAAAAATCCAAACATTATTTTAAAAGTGCCTTTTTAATTTCACCCTCTATCATCTCTTGGGGTACTTTGCCGACAAAATGGGTGTGATAATCCCCTTTTACATCATACATAACTGTAGTTGGTAAACTTCTAATACCTCCTAATGCCTCTGCTAATATATAGTTTTGCCTGCTATTTGTAACAGGATAGACAATATTGTGCATCTGAATAAAAGAGTTTATTTCACTATTTGTCTTGTTTTCTTCTAATAGCACTGCTATGATTTGCACTTGATTTTTATAAGCATTTTGAATTGCATTTAAGTGAGGTATCTCATCTATACATGGAGGACACCAAGTTGCAAAAAAGACTAACAAAACTACTTTGTTTGGGTAGTCTTCAAATTTTATGCCGTTTTCAAGAGCTGTTAGTTTCATATCTTGCATATTTGTTGTTGTAAGATTTATGATATGTTCAGCTGTCTTCTCTTTTTCTACTTTTTGGCTTGTAGTTTCTTGTTTTGGAGGAGGGGTGTCTTTCTCTCCACAACCTAAAAAGAGTAGAGTAGTTATAAATAGTATCGCAGTTAATCTTGCTATCATGTAAATCCTTAATTTGGTTAAAAATTGCATTATAAGGAAAGAGGGCTTATATATTGGATAAAAAAAGTTTTAGAAAAAAATGTTTAAAGAGACTTAAGGCGACTTCAAAAAATAGAAGTTACATAAATGATAAGTTGGTAAATTTCAAAATAGATAAAGTTATACAAAAACATAAGCCAAAAAGTATACTCTTTTATCTCCCTCTCTCTTTGGAAGTAGATACAAAAAGCTTAATAGATAATTATCGTAAAAAATTAAAGGTATTTACCCCTTTTATAGTGGGAGAAAGTTTTAAGATGGTACAATATCGACAGCCTTTAAGGTGTAATAGTTTTAATATTTATGAACCATCTAACTCGAAAATAGAATTTAAACGAGTAGATATGATTATAGTTCCTGTTGTTGGGGTTGACGGGGATTTTAAGAGAGTTGGATTTGGCAGAGGCATGTATGATAGATTTTATGAAAAGCTTAAAAATAGACCGATAGTTGTGTTTGTGCAACGAATTAAATGCCATACAAAGAAGAGAATTACGGACGATTATGATGTTCGTTGTGACTATTATATCACCCCGAAAGAGTTTATAAAACTTAGGAAAACAAGATGATAACAGAAATCATGCTAGCTGGCGGTGGAGCCGTGGCTGGAGGTGCTTTGGCATTTTTTAGTGCAAAAAAAATCCATAATACAAATATAGATATTCATATCGAACAAGCAAAAGCAAAAGCAAAGGCTATTGAACATGAGTCTGAAATGGTGCTTCAGGAGTCTAAAGTAAGAGTTAAAGAAGCAGAGCTAAATGCTAAAAATATTTACGAAGAGCAAAAGCAAAAATTAGGTCAAGAGTTTGATAAGAAGTTTGAGCAGATAAATCAAAAAGATATAAATTTAAACACAATGTTTAAAGATGAGCTGAAGTCAATTACGAGTGAAAAAGATGAGATAAAGAAGCAAAAACAGAGTGTTTTGGATTTTGAAAAAGAGGTGAAAACACTAGAAAGAGAGTTTCAAGAGAAAATTTTTGAAGCAGACTCTCTTATAGAAAAAGCTTCAGGCTTAACAAAAAATGAAGCTAATAATATTGTTTTAAATAGAGCAGAAGAGAATGCAAGGGCTGATGTTGCTAACATAGTTAGAAAGTATGAGACGGAGGCAAAAGACCAAGGAAAAAGAAAAGCAAACTATATCTTAGCACAAGCTACTTCTAGATTTGCAGCTGATTACTCTGCTGAGAGACTTATAAATACAGTAAATCTTCCAAATGATGAGCTAAAGGGAAGAATTATTGGTAAAGAGGGTAGAAACATAAAAGCATTAGAGACACTTTTGGGAGTTGATATCATTATAGATGACACTCCAAATGTGATAATTTTGAGTAGTTTTAATCTCTATAGAAGAGCTGTTGCTACAAGGGTTGTAGAAGAGCTTGTACAAGATGGGCGAATTCAACCTGCAAGAATTGAAGAGATGTATGAGCGGGTTAAAAGTGAATTTGAGCAGAGACTTTTAGAAGAGGGAGAAGAGATAGTTATAAATCTTGGTATCCAAGATATGCATCCAGAGCTTATAAAGTTACTTGGAAGATTGAAATTTCGTGCATCTTATGGTCAAAATGCTCTAGGGCATACCCTCGAAGTTGCTCATCTTGCTGGAATTATTGCAGCTGAGTGTGGAGGAGATGAAAAATTAGCAATTA
Organism: Campylobacterales bacterium; assembly: GCA_027068765.1. Lineage (GTDB taxonomy): Bacteria > Campylobacterota > Campylobacteria > Campylobacterales > QNZT01 > SZUA-1433. Next base: position 7,334 of record JAMOMC010000053.1, on the reverse strand, counting down.
GAGCAGGACTTCTTCACGATATAGGTAAAGCTTTAACGCATGATTTTAAAGGCTCTCATGTGGATCTTGGTGCAGAGGTTTGCAAGAGGTATAATGAGCACGAAGTTGTTATAAATGCTATATATGCTCATCATGGACACGAAGAGTCTCTTAGTGTGGAGTGCTCAGCTGTATGTGCTGCAGATACACTGTCAGCTGCAAGACCAGGAGCTAGACGAGAGGTTCTTGAAGCATTTTTAAAGCGAGTTAAAGATATAGAAGATATAGCCGTTAGTAAAAAAGGTGTTAAGCAAGCTTATGCAATTAATGCAGGACGAGAGATAAGAGTTATAGCAAATGCTGAGCTTATCAATGATGCTGAATCGGTACTTCTTGCTAAAGAGATTGCAAAAGATATAGAGGAGAAGGTTCAGTATCCAGGAGATATCAAAGTAAATGTTATAAGGGAATTAAGAGCTGTAGATTTTGCGAGATAAATAGCAAAAATCTACTTAAAAAAGTCTTTGTTTTTTGGGTTTGATTGAAAAATATTTGTAGATGCTTTGATGTTGTCATCTTTTACTTTTGTCTCTTGTTTTAGAGATAAGTTTATGAAAATTGGTGTATCTTCTATGATGATTTGAACAATTGAGTTTAGTGGTACACTCACATAACTACCAACATTTTGTTGCCCAAAACCTGCTTCAAAATAGAGATTTTCATCATCAAAACTACAGCTCTCAAATGTATACTCTGCAATCACAAAAAGTGTTATTGGTTTGAAGTTGTCACTTATCTCTTGTGGAAGTGCTGGGTCAAATGTTATATCTTCTATATTTGTTAAAATTGAAAAAAAAGCTCCTTTTTGTATAAGAAGCTCAATAATATCACGAATGTGAAAAATCATCAACTCCGAAAAATCATAATCACTTAAAAGTCCTCTTACCATATAAAACCCTCAATACTTAAACTTAGAATTTTTTATCTCTAAAAATCCTATTAGTGAATTCATTATAGCAAAACTTACCATATTTTTAATATCTTTTACTCTTATATCTCTTTGGATAATCTTTTTTTCATCAAGTAACTTAGCTCTTATAGTACCACATAGTAAGGGCTCTTTTGGTGTTAGCCATCTTAAACCATCATAAAAAGCTATGTTTGCTATAGAGGTATCTTTTAAGAGTTTGTTTTCGGTTATTAGTATATCATCACAAAAATCTTTTTGTTTAAAAAGTTTTTCTATCTCATCTCTGTTTGTGCTTTTATATGGGTATTTTATATTTGAGTTTATAATTTTAAATGAATTAAATACTCTTTTTTTATATGGCTCATAAGTTATAGATTTTATCTCTTTATCGTAAATTACTTTGCATCTAGTTGGTTTTGTATTAAGTTTATTTATAAAATCTAAAAGATTAATATCACTTTTTTTGTTGTATATCTCTTTTATGGTTTTGTTTAATCTCAAATTGTGATATTTTAGATTTTGAATTTTTTTATCTTCAATCTTTATAGTTTCAAAAAAAGGGGACATAAACTTTCTCACACATCTCAATATATTCGTCTCTTACATCACTATCAATTGTGATGCCACCTCCACTTTTATAAATAAGTCCTTTGTCGTATTTTTCAACAAATCGTATCATGACTGAACTATCAAGACTCTCTCCATCAAACACTCCAAAAATACCAGAAAAAAATCCCCTCTCATAATCTTCAACTTCTTTGATAATTTTAACAGTACTTTTTTTAGGAGCTCCTGTGATTGAGCCAGCTGGAAGAAGTTTGGTTAAAATATCACCTAAATTATCTTGCCAATTTTTTCCTAACTCTCCTTTTATTTTAGAACTCACATGTAGAAGCTCTCTCTCTCCTGCTTTTATCTTCTCAATATAACGAAACTTTTCTACTCTCACTTTTTTACTAACTTGGCTTAAATCATTTCTAAGAAGATCAACAACCATGACATGTTCAGCCCTCTCTTTTTTATCGTTTAAAATCTTGTTTTTTGCATCTTCTACAGATGCTTCAATAGTCCCTTTCATCGGATAAGTGTATATTTTATCTTTTTTTATCTCTACAAATCTTTCAGGTGAAAAACAGACAAACTTATCTTTAAAATAGAGTTTGAATTTTGCATCGCTGTAGTTGTAAATCTCTTTTAATGAGTATGAAATTTCTAGTTTTGATGGAGCTGTTAGGTTTATTAGATAGGTATTTCCTTTTTTTATCTGTTCTTGGATTTTATTAAATGCTTTTGAGTATTTTGGAAATGAGATAGGGTGGTAAGTGTATGGCACTTTTTTATCTTTGTGGATGTTTTTTGAACTATCTAAAGAGAAAAGTATATCATCATCAAGTCTGCTTAACGGAGATATATAATGCTTTTTTGCTTCAAAATCTATAACAAAAAAGATAGCTTCTCTTTTTTTACCAAAAGAGTTTAGTTTTTCTTTAAGAGAGTTCACTATTTTGGTTTATCAAAGTATCTAAAACGGCCATTCTTACAAATAGACCATTTTTAACTTGTTCTAAAACTTTGCATCTTCTATCTTGTAACATTTTGTCATCTATATCAACATTTCTATGAACAGGCCCTGGATGCATAAGTAAAATCTCTCTCTCTCCTATTAACTCTTTTGTGATACAAAAATCTCTAGCATAATCTTTTAAAGATGCATAGATTAAATTGTTATGTCTCTCTGTTTGAGTACGAAGACTCATGATGATATCAACTTCATCTATAATCTCTTTTATACTATAAGTTTGTCTAAAATTTTTAGTGCTTGGCATAAAATGTGGAGGAGCTACTAAAATAACCTCTAAACCAAATCTACTCAAAAGCTCAATATTGCTATTTGCCACACGAGAGTTTTTTATATCTCCAACTATGGCTATCTTTTTTCCTTTAACCTCTTTAAAATACTCTTTTATAGTAAATAAATCTAAAAGTGCTTGAGTTGGGTGAGCATGTGCTCCGTCACCTGCGTTAATCATTGGGCAGTTTATGTAGTTTGAGAGTATTTTAGAAGCTCCGGCATCTTTATGTCTTACTATAATTGCATCTGGCTCCATTGCATCTAGGTTTGCAGCTGTATCAAAGAGTGTCTCACCTTTGCTTGAAGAGCTACTTGATACATCCAAACTCACAACACTTGCTCCCAATCTTTTAGCCGCAATCTCAAAGGAGCTTTTTGTTCTTGTTGAGTTTTCAAAAAATATGGTTATTATTAATCTATCTGAAAGTAGATTTGGATAACCAGTATCTTTAAATAATTTTGCTTTTTCAAAGATATGTTCAACTGTTTTAATATCAAAATCTTTAGTATTAATCAAATGTTTCATAATTAGAAATATATCAAATATTCCCTTCACAACTTCTTCACACAGGTAGTGGTATAATGTGCTAAAACTTATGAAGGAGAAGTTATGAGAAAAGTTCTAATAACAGCCCTTATTTTAGGGTCAAGTATGCTTTATGCAAAACAGACAACATATACAGAGTATGTGGAGGTTACAAGTTCTAAACCTATTTATGAGAGGGTATCTACAAGAGTTCCATATGAGGAGTGTTATGAAAAAAGCGTTCCTGTAACTTACTATAATGGTAGTGGGTCTACATCTGGTTTAAATGGAGGAGCCATAGTAGGAGGTATTGTTGGTGGAGTTTTAGGACATCAAATAGGTGGAGGTCATGGAAAAGATATAGCGACAGCTGGAGGGGCGATTTTAGGTACTTTGGTTGGACAAAATGCTCTAAGAAATGACAATAGAAATTATCAATCAACAAGATATGAGACAAGAAGACATTGTGAAACTAGGTATACCAATAGTAGAAGTGAGAGAAGACTTAGTGGCTACAATAATATAGCTTATTATAGAGGCAAAAAAATTGTAAAATTTTCTAATAGAAGATTATCATCAATTGCTGTTAGAGTTACTCTTAGCTATTAACTCCAAACAGAGGGTTTTAATATCTTCAAGCATTAAAACCCTCTCAAATTCTTTTTTATAGAATGGGAGGGTTATTTTTTCAAAATCTTCTTTAAAATGGCGATTGTTTATGCACCAAGTGTGAGGTAAGTTTCTGTTTTTAAGAGCTTCTAGGCTTAAAAGTGTGTCATTTATAGAGCCTAATTTATCATGTGTTACTAAAAGTGTATGAGAGTTAAAGAGCTCTATAAAATCTATCATAAAATACTCTCTATCAATAGGAACCATCAATCCACCAGCACCCTCAATAAGTAAAATATCACAATATTTTTTTAACTTTGTATAACTTTTTTTTATCTTTTTTAGATCAATTTTTTCTCCATTATTTGCCACATAAGGAGCTGCTGGGAGGGAAAACTGTAGAGGGCAAATATCGTCTATATTAATGGCATTAAAATCTGGATTTAGTTTTTTTGAACTTTGAAGTAGCTTTTTTGCATCTTGTGGATGAGAGTTTACACCCGTTTCTATAGGTTTAAATGCACCAACTCTATAACCTTGTCGTGAGAACTCTTCTAAAAGCTTGAGTGTGGCATAGGTTTTTCCAATATCAGTGTTCGTGGCTGTAATAAATATGCTTTTCATGACAAATATATTACCAAACTACAAGTTAAAGTGATATTTTTTTAAAAAACAGCCAATATTAATTAATGATTTGAAAAAATAATGTATAATAGAACTTCAAAGAAGAAAAAGGGCAAACTTGGAACATAAAAATGATGAATCGCTTGAGTTAGAGGGGCAAGAAAAGGAAACTTTTCTCAAGAGATATAAAGTTGTTCTGTTAAATGACGATTTTACAAGCATGGATTTTGTTGTTGAGATTTTAATGGAGGTTTTTTCACATCCATTAGATAGTGCGATTAATATAATGTTAGCAATACACAGGGAAGGCAGAGGAGTCTGCGGTGTATATACATTTGAGGTTGCAGAGACAAAAATTTCCCAAGTGAAAAAAAGAGCTAAAGAAAACGAATATCCGTTGAAAGCCATAATGGAGGAAGAGTAGTAAATGTTAAATAAAGAATTAAATTCAGTATTAAATGAGGCTTTAGAGCTTGCTAAAAGTAGTAGGCATGAGTATGTGACTATAGAGCATGTCTTCTTTTCGCTTTTAACAAATGAGCAGGCAATAGAGCTGTTAAAGAAGTGTGGTGCAGATAGTGATTTTTTGCACGAGAGAATTAAAACACATCTTGATTCAGTTTTTAAACCACTTCCAGAAGATAATTATCACGATCCATTTGAGACGGTTGCTTTAGCTCGTGTGATTGATTCAATGATTACACAGATAAAAGGAGCTGATAAAAAGCAGGCAAATGTTGCTGATTTGTTAGCTGCTCTTTTTGAAGAGGAGAGAAGTTATAGTGTCTATCTTTTAAAACAGCAAGGTGTTTCGAAATTGCAGATTTTAGAGACTATAACTGAAAAAAAACATAAAGAAGAAGTTGTAAATGTTCCAAAAGAGGATGGCGATCTTGCAAATTACACTATAAATCTAAATGAATTAGCAAAAAGTGGAAAGATAGACCCTGTAATTGGGAGAGAGAAAGAGTTAAATCGAGTGATGCAGGTTCTATGTAGAAGAAAGAAAAATAATCCTTTATTGGTTGGTGAACCAGGTGTTGGTAAGACAGCTATTATCGAAGGATTGGCTCTTAAGATAAATGAAGGGGATACACCAGAAATTTTAAAAGATGCATCTCTTTTCTCTTTAGATATTGGAGGACTTCTCTCAGGCACAAAGTATAGAGGTGATTTTGAGAAGAGGTTAAAAGGTGTTTTAACAGAGTTAGAGGCTATCGAAAATGCTGTTTTATTTATAGATGAAATTCACACAATTGTGGGAGCAGGTTCTACTAGTGGAGGCTCTATGGATCTTTCAAATCTTTTAAAACCAGCACTTGCAAGTGGTGGAATTAAATGCATAGGTGCTACAACTTATAGTGAGTATAGAAACTTTTTTGATAAAGATAAAGCACTTAGTCGAAGATTTGCAAAGGTTGATGTAGATGAGCCAAGCATTGATGATACTTTTAAAATCCTTATAGGTTTAAAAGATAAATATGAAGCACATCATAATGTTAAGTATAGTGAAAAAACTATCAAAACAGCCGTAGAACTTAGTAAGAAACATATAAATGATAGGTTTCTACCAGATTCAGCGATTGATTTAATTGATGAGGTTGGAGCTTCGTTCCACATAGAAGAGAAAAATAGAGTTGAAGTTATGGTAAGTGACATAGAAGAGATAGTCTCTAAAATGGCAAATATTCCTTCTCGTCAAGTATCTTCAGATGATATAGCAGTTTTGAAAAATCTTGAGAGCGAGCTTAAAACTAAGGTGTTTGGACAAGATGAAGCAATCGTGCAACTTGCAAAATCTATAAAAAGAGCAAGAGCAGGGCTTGGGCGTCCTAACTCTCCTATTGGTTCATTTTTGTTTGCAGGTCCAACTGGTGTTGGTAAGACAGAGGTTGCAAAGCAGTTAGCAGATACTCTTGGTGTGCATTTTGAGAGATTTGATATGAGTGAGTATATGGAAAAACACAATGTATCAAGGCTCATAGGTGCTCCTCCTGGATATGTTGGTTATGAAGAGGGCGGACAGTTAACTGAAGCTATTAGAAAGCATCCATATACTGTTTTGTTACTTGATGAAGTAGAGAAAGCCCATCCAGATATCATGAATATCCTTTTACAAGTTATGGATAATGCAACTTTGACGGACAATGATGGCATAAAAACAGACTTTAGAAATGTTATAGTTATAATGACAAGTAACTTGGGTGTGAAATCTGCACCAAAAGTAGGTTTCCAAAAAGATGAATCACACAAAGCAAATGAAGCAATTAGTGATTTCTTTGCACCTGAGTTTAGAAATAGACTAGATGCAATTGTTCACTTTAAACCACTTGGTGAAGAGATAATGATAAGCATAGTTGAGAAGCTATTTACAGAGCTTGAAGGGCAGTTAAAAGAGAAGAAAATTACGATAAAAGCTACGATAAAAGCAAAAAAATATTTTGCAATTAAAGGTTTTGATTCACTTCTTGGTGCTAGAGTTATGGACAGAGTTATCCAAGATGAGGTAAAAACTCCTCTAACTGATGAGGTTCTTTTTGGAAAACTTCAAAATGGTGGAGTTGTAAAACTAGATGCAAAAGATGATAAGTTAATCATCACTTATGAAGAGATGAAATAGGCTTGATTCCACAGATCAGTAAATACTCTAATATGTTTCCAGACCCTCGCTTATCCTCAAAAGAGGGGCTTGTAGCTTGGGGAGGAGACCTAAACCCAAATAGAATATTAGCAGCTTATAGAAAAGGGATATTTCCTTGGTACAACGACTCTGA
>JAMOMC010000052.1 GCA_027068765.1 Campylobacterales bacterium | reverse complement strand
TCCAAAAAAATTCTTTTACTGCTAAAAAAAAATTCTTCTTGTGCTAAAACTATATTGTTTAAAATTTAAAATAATAATAAAATTAGCTAACTCAAAAAAAAGGATAAAAGATGTCAAAGATAGTATTGATTACTGGAGCAACTTCAGGAATGGGAAAGTTAAGTGCAGAGTATTTAGCAAGCAATGGTTATATAGTATATGCTGGAACAAGAGATGAAAAGATATCTAGTTCTACTCTTAAAAATATTAATTATATTTATCTAGATGTTACAAAAACAGATTCTATAAAAAAAGCAGTTAGTTTTATAATAGACAAAGAGGGTAAAATTGATGTTTTGGTTAATAATGCAGGTTATGGACTTCTAGCAACTGTTGAGGATGGAACAGACGAAGAGATGTTTAACCAATTTGATGTTAATGTCTTTGGTCTCATCAAAACTACAAGAGAAGTGCTACCATACATGAGAGAGGCAAATAGTGGAGTGATTATAAATATTAGTTCATTCCTTGGAAAAATGGGGTTACCATTATTAGCTCATTATAATGCATCAAAATATGCAGTTGAGGGCATTGTAGATTCTCTTAGATTTGAAACATTAAAATATAACATTAGAGTTCATTCGATTCAGTCAGGATTGTTTGGTACCAATTTTGTAAAAAAAGGTTTAGTTGCAAATCAAAAAACTACAAGTGAAGATTCTCCTTATAAAGAGTTAGTAGCTCATTTTGTACCAATTGTTGCAAAAGCTATAAACGATGGACCTAATCCTCAACCTATTGCAGATGCAATTAAAAATATAATTGAAAATGAAAATAGTGAAATTTTTGTACCAGTTGGTAGTGAGGCAGAAACATTTATCCCAATGAGAAAAGAGTTGAGTGATAAAGATTTTGAAAAAAAAGTAAAAGAGACTTTTGGAATATAATACCAAATCCTATGGGAGGGAAAAATGGTAGCTTGATGGATTTATAATCCTAAATTATAAAATTCCACAAGAAAGAATTTGTTAGCATGATGAAAGGAGATAACAATGTCAAAAATCACACTTGTTATACTGCTTCATCAATTGCTTTTTCAGGGAATGTTTTTGATGAAAAAAAATCAAAATGGGGTCAGTTGACAACCAATAACCAAACTCTTGAGCAATACCTCATATTTTTGCTTGCTATCTCATTTAAAGTCTTTTCACCTTCTAAAATTTGGCTTTAAAATCTGCACTGTATGTTGTTCTTTTTCTGCTCATTATTTCTCTCCTGTATTTATCTAGTTGATTTTAACATTTTGGAATATAAAACTTTTTATTTTTGGCTGCTTTTGTTGGGAACATTGTACTGTAAAGATGAGCATGGCATAAAACCGATAAAAGATTAAAGCTTTTACTCGTGGTACTTTACCTAATAGTAAAGGAAATATTGGTAGACATAGAAGGTTAAAAAAGTATAGTTATTACTGATACTACACCTAAAAGAGGTGAATACATCCAAGCACTTAAAAATGCTGATAATGGGGATTATGAAAATTTGATAAAAATGCACAAAATAACATACTAATGTAAATTAGATATAATTAATATAATTAATTTTCGCATAAAAGGTCAGAACAAATAATGACAAAGACTAAAGCAACTAAAAAACAAAAATCTATGGAAGAAACTCTTTGGGAAAGTGCGAACAAACTTAGAGGTACTGTTGAATCAAGTGAGTATAAACATATAGTTTTAGGACTTATCTTTTTAAAGTTTGTAAGTGACACTTTCCAAGAGAGAAAAAAACAGCTTATAGCCGAAGATAAAGAAGCATTTATCGATATGGTTGAGTTTTATACTATGGAAAATGTTTTTTATATTCCTGAAAATTCAAGATGGGTCTTCATAAAGCAACATGCCAAGCAAGATGATATAGCTCTTAAGATAGACCGTGCTTTAGCCACTATTGAAAAAAACAATCCATCGCTTAAAGGTGCATTGCCAGATAACTACTTTTCAAGACTTGGACTTGATATAAGTAAACTATCATCTTTGATAGATACCATCAACAACATAAACACCATAGAAGACAAAGGTCATGATATAGTTGGTCGTGTATATGAGTACTTTTTAAGTAAGTTTGCTATAGCAGAGGGTAAAGGAAAAGGAGAGTTCTACACTCCAAAATCTATAGTAAACCTTATAGCAAATATGATAGAACCCTACAAGGGTAAGATATACGATCCTGCTTGTGGTAGTGGTGGTATGTTTGTACAGTCTATGAAGTTTATAGATGCTCACAATGGAAATAAAAAAGATATATCAGTCTATGGGCAAGAATACACAGCGACTACTTACAAACTAGCCAAAATGAACTTAGCCATCAGAGGAATATCTGCAAACCTTGGAGATGTACCAGCTGATACATTTGGAAAAGACCAACACAAAGACTTAAAAGCTGACTTTATCATGGCAAATCCTCCTTTTAACCAAAAGGACTGGAGAGGGACAAACGAACTACTAGATGATCCACGATGGGCAGGATATGACACTCCACCAACATCAAATGCAAACTATGCTTGGATACTAAACATGGTATCGAAACTATCTCAAAATGGTGTAGCTGGGTTTATCCTTGCCAATGGAGCACTCAGTGGTGGTGGTGAAGAGTATAAAATACGAAGAAAACTTATTGAAAATGATTTGGTAGAAGCTATCGTTATTTTACCTCGAAATC
>JAMOMC010000051.1 GCA_027068765.1 Campylobacterales bacterium | reverse complement strand
AAGTTTATCATCGTTGTGCCTAGTATCGCTATCAAAGAGGGTACGAAAAAGACACTTGACATCACAACTGAACACTTCAAAACACTTTTTGACAATGTCCCTTATGATTACTTTATCTACGATAGTGCAAATTTAGAGCAGGTTCGTGACTTTGCAACTAGTAGCGATATTCGTATCATGGTTATCAACATAGATGCTTTTAGAAAGAGTTTTACAGACCCAGCCAAAGAAACAAAAGCTAACATCATCCATAGAGAGATAGACAAGCTAAATGGTTTTCGCCCCATAGAGTTCATCGCCTCTACAAATCCCATAGTCATCATCGATGAACCACAAAGTGTGGACAATACTAACAAAGCAAAAGAAGCTATAGAAAAACTAAACCCTCTATGCCGTCTTAGATACTCGGCTACACACATACAGAAGTTCAACCTCATGTATAAGCTTGACAGTATAGATGCTTATGAACAAAAGCTAGTCAAGCAGATAGAAGTGGCAAATGTCAAGATAAACGACTCCTCAAACAAGCCCTATATCAAACTCATAAGCATAGATAAAAAACAACCACCCATAACTGCGAAAGCTGAAATAGATATAAATAAAAATGGTATCACAAAGAAAAAAATTGTCACACTTAAAAGCGGAAGTGATCTTTATGAACTTTCAAATGGTAGAGATGTCTACAATGGTTATCTTGTTATAGAGATATGTAGAGAAGAAGGCAATGAATTTGTAGAGTTTAAAAACCACCAGAGCCTTGATGTAGGTGAGATGGTAGGTGATGTTGATGATGACACGATAAAGAGACTCCAGATACGAAAGACCATAGAGGAACATCTTGATAAAGAACTTAGACTAACAAGTGAAGATATCAAAGTACTTAGTCTCTTTTTTATAGATAGAGTTTCAAACTATCGTGAGTATGACCAAGAGGGCAATGCCCAAAAAGGTAAGTATGCTTTATGGTTTGAAGAGGAGTATAAAGAGATAAGCAAAAGAAGAAAGTATCGAACACTTTTTGGTGATGTAGATGTTGATACAGAAGTAGAAAAAGTTCACGATGGCTACTTTTCAAAAGATAAAAAGGGTGTGCTAAAAGATAGTACAGGTAAGAACAAAGATGATGAAAACACATTTGACCTTATCATGAGAGACAAAGAGAAGCTTTTGAGTTTTACAAGTCCTCTTAGATTTATCTTTTCTCACTCAGCACTCAAAGAGGGTTGGGATAACCCAAATGTTTTTCAGATATGCACACTAAACGAAACTTCATCAGTTATGAAAAAGAGACAAGAGATAGGTCGTGGACTTCGTATATGTGTCAATCAAGAAGGAGAGAGAGTTTACGGACATAGTATCAACACACTCACCGTTATGGCAAATGAGAGTTATGAGAGCTTCGCAAAAGCACTACAAGAAGAGATTGAAAAAGAAGAGGGTATCAAGTTTGGTGTTATAGAGGAGCATTTCTTTGCAAATATCACGACTACAGATGAAGATGGCGAGAGTGTTTATGTAGGAGTAAAGGCAAGTGAAGAGTTGTGGGAGTATCTGCACTCTCAAAAATATATAGACTCCAAAGGAAAGATACAAGATAGCCTGAAAAAAGAGCTTAAAGATGAGACATTTGAAGTGCCAGATGCTTACAAACATATAGAGCCTGAGATAACAGCTAAAATCAAAAAGATAGCAGGAAGTCTAAACATCAAAGATGCAAGTGATAAACAACTCATATCTCTAAACAAAGAAGTCTTTTTAAGCCAAGAGTTCAAAGAGTTGTGGGAACAAGTAAAGTATAAAACGACTTATAAAGTAGACTTTGATGCAGATGCATTAGTAGCAAAGTGTGCTTTAACAATAGCAAATACTCTCACAGTAGGCAAGATAAAATACCTCTACTCAAAAGCTACAAACAAGATAACCAAAGTAGGTGTAGAGATAGATGAAGATAGCATAAAAGAGCAGTTTGGAGATGTGGAGATAGTAGACTTTTCACTTCCCGATATAGTAACTTATATGCAAAATGAGACAAATCTCACACGAAAAAATATAGTTGATATACTCATAAAAAGTGGTAAATTAGATAGTTTTAAAAATAATCCTCAAAAGTTCATTGATGAAGCTATATCTATCATCAAAAAGACGATGAGCCACTTTATCGTGGATGGTATCAAGTATGAAAGGATAGGTGATGACTCTTACTATGCCCAAGAGTGCTTTGAAGAAAATGAACTCTATGGGTATATCTCTTCTAACATGATAGAAAATAGAGAAGACAAGTCTATCTATACACATACAGTCTATGACTCCGATATAGAGAAAAACTTTGCAAAATCCTTTAATAAAAACGACCTTGTCAAACTCTTTACAAAGCTACCTTCATGGTTTAAGATAAACACACCACTTGGCAGTTACAATCCTGATTGGGCAGTTTTGATAGAAAAAGATGATGAAGATAGATTGTATTTTGTAGTAGAGAGCAAAGGGAGTCTATTTACAGAGGAGTTACGAGATAGCGAAGAGGCAAAAATCTCCTGTGCCAAAAAACATTTCAAAGAGATATCTGATAAGATAGAGTATCTTGTCTCAAATGGGTTTGAGCATTTTAGGGAGAGGATATAGATATATCAGGGATTTTTAGAGTTGCCCTTTTAAGCTATTTATGATTTTATCAGCTTTTTTATAGAGTGTTCTCTCTTTTTTTAAAGAGGGGATGATTTTTAGATTTTTTGATAGGGTAAATATCTTCTCATCAAGTGCTTTTTTCTCTATGCTTGTAGCGATGCTTTTTGTATGAAAGCCCAAGATATTTGTTTCTGTTTTTAAGACAAGGTCGCTGTTTTTTTCTAAGCAGATATTTTTACCATCGATAAACTTATAGTTACATTCATAACCTGCTATCTTTTCTACTTTGCCCTTAAACTGTTTTTTAAAATTTATCTTCACCTGTTTTTTCTCATCAATTGAAAGATCTTGAAATTTCTTAAATAGTAGATATTTTAGATTTGGTAGTTTTGTTGCTGTATTTTTATCTAAATCTATCTTATATATCCATTTTGGGGTTATGTATGTCATGTTGTCTATACTTTTATCTTTTCGCATAAAAGTACTTTTTTTATTTGTGTAGATTACTTTTGTTTTTCCGTAGTCTTTAATATATAGTGTTTTAGAGCCACTTTCACTACCACTAATTTTATAATGGACTATACCCTCCTTAAAATCAAAACCTCTATCAAAAATATTTTTATCTGCTAAAAGAGAGGATGTAAATATGGAGAAAAGTAGTAAAAAAATCTGTATCTTAATCAAATCTTATCTCCTAGTAGGTAATTGTTATTTGTAAGATTATAGCAAATAAAAATTACTTTTAGGATACTTTAGTAAAAAACTTTAGCTTTTCTTTGTTAAAAAACTAATTTTATTATAAAATGTAACAATTTAGCATTAGTCTAGTTTTAAAACAGTCATAAAAGCCTCTTGAGGTAGCTGGACCTTTCCAATGGACTTCATTCTTTTCTTTCCAGCTTTCTGTTTTTCTAAAAGTTTTCTCTTTCTTGTGATATCACCACCATAACATTTAGCAGTTACATTTTTGCCCATTGATTTTATAGTCTCTCGTGATATGACTTTGCTTCCAATACTAGCTTGAATTGCAACTTCAAAAAGTTGTCTTGGAACTAACTCTTTCATCTGTTTTACAAATTCACGACCCTTAGAGAGAGCTTTTTGATTTGGTACGATGATAGAGAGTGCATCTACAATTTCTCCTGCAACTCTTATATCAAGTTTTACCAAGTCACCCTCTTGATATGAGATTGGGTCATAATCAAAACTTGCATACCCTTTTGTTACAGATTTTAGTTTGTCATAAAAATCCATAACTATCTCATTCATAGGAATCTCATACTCCAACAAAACTCTTTGTGGGCTTAGATAATCCATATTTTTTTGGATACCTCTTTTATCATTTACAAGGGTTATAACATTTCCTAGATATTCGCTTGGAGTTAAGATAGTAGCTTTTACATATGGTTCAAGAATTCTATCCATCTTGTTTACTGGTGGGAGTTGGCTTGGGTTTTGTATCTCTATCTCACTTTTATCGTTTAGAATTACTTTGTAAGTTACAGTTGGAGCTGTGGCTATAAGATCTAGGTTAAACTCTCTTTCTAATCTCTCTTTTGTAACTTCCATATGAAGCATCCCTAAAAAACCAACACGAAAACCAAAACCAAGAGCCGCTGAGGTTTCAGGTTCATAAGAGATGCTTGAATCATTTAAACTAAGCTTATCAAGAGCATCTCGTAAATCTTCAAATTTATCAGTCTCAATAGGATAAATTCCAGCAAAAACAAATGCCTTTGCCTCTTCAAAACCACTAATAGGTGTGAGAGTTGGATTTTTAAGATCTGTTAGGGTATCTCCTACTTGAATATCACCAACAGTTTTAAGACCAAGTGAGATTATGCCAATTTCGCCACTTTTTATACTTTTTGTAGCAACTGGTTTGATTGGATGAGGATAATTTAGAGTTAAAATCTCATGTTTGTTTTTTGTACCCATTATAAGTACTTCTTGCCCTTTTTTTATCTCTCCATCATATACCCGAACAAGAGCTAAAGCTCCTAAATAGCTATCAAACCAACTATCATAAATAAGTGCTTTTGTAGGAGCATTTTCATCTCCACTTGGAGGAGGAATTCGCTCTATTATCGCAGCTAATAGCTCTTCTATGCCTATTCCACTTTTTGCACTCACTTCAAGTGCATCTGTGCAATCAAGCCCAATAGTATGCTCAATTTCATCTCTTACTCTATCAGGGTCAGCCGCTGGGAGGTCAATCTTATTTAAAACTGGAATCATCTCCAAATCATTTTCAAGAGCGATATAGACATTTGCGATAGTTTGAGCTTCAACACCTTGAGATGCATCGACAATCAAAAGTGCACCTTCACTAGCAGCCAAGGAGCGACTAACCTCATAAGAGAAATCAACATGACCTGGAGTATCGATAAGGTTTAAGATATAATTAACTCCATTTTTTTCATAATCTAATCTAACACTTTGGGCTTTTATAGTGATACCTCGCTCTTTTTCTATATCCATAGTATCCATAACTTGTGAGCTCATCTCTCTATTTGTTACAGCTCCACACTCTTGGATGAGTCTATCTGCTAAAGTGCTTTTTCCGTGGTCAATATGTGCGATTATTGAGAAGTTTCTTATAAGTTTTTGCATCTAGTTAAAAAGTCCGTTTACACTTTCATTGTGATAGATTCGACGAATTACTTCGCTAAAAAGATGAGCGACTGACAAAACTGTAATCTTGTCACTTTGTTGTGATAGTGGAATAGTATCAGTCACAACAAGCTCATCAAGACCACCTTTTTCAATTCTCTCATATGCTTCTCCACTTAAAACTGGATGTGTACAAAAAGCCATAGCTGAAGCAGCACCTTTTGCTTTTAGAGCTTCAGCTGCTTTTACCATAGTTCCTGCGGTATCAATCATATCATCTATCAAAATTACATCTTTTCCTTCAACATTTCCGATGATATTCATAACTTCACTCTCATTTGCTCTCTCTCGTCTTTTATCAACTATAACAAGGTCAAGCCCCATAGTTTTAGCAAACTCTCTAGCTCTTGCAACTCCACCAATATCAGGACTTGCTACTATTGGGTTTTTGAGATTTTTTCTTTGCAAATAGTCTTTAAAAATGATAGAACCGTAAAGATTATCAACTGGAATATCAAAAAAGCCTTGGATTTGTCCAGCATGTAGATCAACCGTAACTACTCTGTCAATTCCTGCCGTCTCAAAAAGGTTTGCAACTAACTTTGCAGTTATTGGAACACGAGGGGCTGCTTTTCTATCTTGTCTTGCATATCCAAAGTAGGGGACAATTGCTGTTATTGAGTTTGCTGAACTTCTTTTTAGTGCATCAGTCATAATGAGAAGCTCCATTAAGTTATTGTTTGCAGGGACGCAGGTAGATTGGATGATAAAAACATCTCTGCCTCTTACACTCTCTGTAACTCTAACTCCTATCTCTCCATCGCTAAAAGTTGTGATTTTAGCATCTGATAATGGAATGGATAGATACTTTGCAACGGATTTAGAAAATTCAGGATTTGCTGTTCCTGAAAAGACTTTATAGCCTCTCATTTGTGACCTTTGTGATTTTAGTTTTATATTTTGATTGGGATTTTATCTTAAATCTCATTAGAGATACCCTTAAGCTTTAATAGGTTAAAGTAATATAAAATTTTGGAGGTAATCATGTTTTTAAAAAAAGCAATAGTTGCTACTTTGTTCTTTTTACCAGTTGCATCTTTTGCATCTGAAGGTGAAAAAATCTATAAAAAGTGTGCAATTTGTCACGGTTTAGATGGAAGTAAAAAATCGCTTAATGTGAGTGAAAAGATTGCAGGTTGGGATGCTGATAAAGTTATAAAAACCTTGCATAGTTATAAAGATGGCAAGATAGATAAATATGGCTTTGGGAAAATGATGATGGGTCAAGCTACAAAATTAGATGATAACCAGATGAAAGTTGTTGCTAAATTTGTAGAGGAGTTAAAGCCAGCAAAAATTAAAAAAGAGATGAAAGATAGACATATTAGTAGTGAAGAGCTTAAATACAATGCATTTTTAAAAGATTATTTCAAAAAAAATCGAAATGGAACAACTAAAGAGGCAAAACAGCTTTGGAGAAAACATCTTTTAGAGACAACAAAATAATAGTTAAAGTGCATCATAAGCTATGATGCACCTTTTGATTAAAACAGACACGAAAAATCTAAAACTTTTACTTTATCATCTATTGTTAACTCTATATCTTTTATGTAGTGTAAAGAGTAAGGATATCCGTCATAGTCCCAAGCCTTAATATAAATATAGTCAATATTTTCTTGTTTATCTAAAGGTAAATCCGCATCAATTTGATAATTAAAAAAATCTTTCATAGGTCCTTGATCATAACCTAGATATGTGCCATGACTTCCTTCAACATAATCATTGTTTACCACTATAAGTTGCCCTTGTCCTGGATTTTGCCAGCCATCTGCTATGTATGCTGCATTGTGTATGGAGCCATCTAAATATTTAATAAAAAGTCCTATACCACCTATTGAGCGATTAGGTGTATTGTAAAAACCTGAAAACTTAAGTTTAAAATCTGTTAATTTTTCCCCATCTAAAGGATATTTTATATAGCTCTCTTCAAGTGGTAAATCAAGCCAAAGTCCATAATCAGCATCAAGTTTTAGATTTGGATTACCAACAATCTCTAAATTACAAACATTTTGTTTATCTATCTCAACAGCTTTATAATCAACCCAATTCTTAACATAATGTTTTTTACCACTACTATCAACTCCAACAGCATGTGCAAAGAGATCAGAATCTTCATATTTTATTGTACTATCTGTGTAGCTAGGAGTCATTGTTACTTCTATATCTATAGAGCTATTTTGTGCTAAGTTTCCACTAAAGTCACTATTTGAAAAAACACCTTGACCTTGTTTTGTTGAATATAATTGAAACAGATTTAAATCACAACTATTTCCGAGAGATTCGTTTTTCAAAGTAACACTCATCTTTTTTGAAGTAGAAACATCTCCAAAATCAATCATCGATTTATCAAAGGATAACTTATAATCACAATTTTCAATAGCCCTATAATCAACCCAGTTTTTAACATAATGTTTTTTACCACTACTATCAACTCCAACAGCATGTGCAAATAAATCTGAGTCTTCATATTTTGTTATATTATCTGTATAGTCGGGAGTCATTGTTACTTCTATGTCAATTGAACTATTTTGTGCTATTATTCCACTAAAGTCACTATTTGAAAAAACACCTTGACCCTGTTTTGTTGAATATAATTGAAATAGATTTAAATCACAATTATCTCCAATAGACTCATTTTTCAAGGTAATACTCATGTTTTTTGAAGTAGAAATACCTCCAAAGTCAATCATTGATTTATCAAATGACAATTTATATTCACAAACTGAAGCACTCATTGAGAGTGGCAATACGAACACAGCGCTTTTAAGTAATAACTTTATAGATTTCATTAGAAATACTCCATTAATAAATTTTTAATATTTATTAAAGCAATTACTGTTCCTATTTGTCAATAGCGATTTTATGTTATAAAATAGTTTGAATTTTTATTCTTGATAGTGTTACTAATAGTTACATTTTTTTATTGTTGAAGTGAGTTAGTAGAAACTATTTAGAAGATATAAACTTATATTATCTTTTGACGATATAAGTCTTATGAATACACGAAAAAAAGTTACATTTATTTTAATAGGGGTCTTTATACTTCTTGGCATGGTTTTAGCTGTGAGTGTGCTGTTTAATTTTAGAGAATATGGTATAAAAAGTGCTAAAGAGAAAGCAGAATTAACCTCTGAAATTGTTAAAAATGGTTTAACAGCTCATATGGTTAATGGCATGATGGACAAGAGGAGATATTTCCTTCAAAAGATGGAAGATTCCAAAAACATGAATGCTCTTTGGATAAGTAGAACAGGGCTTGTTGTAGATCAATTTGGTGATGGAATTGAGAATGAACTTCCAAGGGACAATATAGATAGAGAAGTTTTAAAAACAGGGAAACCTTATGTTAAATATACAGAGACTTGGGATAGTGCAGAGTTAAGAGCCACTTTTCCATATATAGCATCTTCTAAAGGGACACCGAATTGTTTAAAATGTCATAATGCAAAAGAGGGAGATGTCTTAGGGTCTATCAGTATGGTTATAGATGTGAGTGAAATGAGAGGTAGTTGGCTTAACTCTATTTTTTATATTATTATTATCTCTATTTTAGCAATTATTATCACACTTTTTGTTATAAATAATGCTCTCAGACCATATATGAAGATATTTGATTCAGTAAAAGATGTTATGGCAAAAGTAAGTAGTGGAGATTACTCAAAAAGAATAGTCTCTGTCTCTTCGATAGAGGGGCAAGATGTTGCAGATAGAATCAATGGAATGCTTGAAAAATTACAAGGAGCTTTAACTGAATTAGAGGGAAAAGTTGGCATTTTTTTATTAAATAAAAGTTACAAAAGACACAAAGATCCATTAGTCGCTGTAAGAGAGATTATAAATGAACTTTCAGATATTTATAAATTTAAGAAGACTATTGAGTTAGATAAAGATTTGGATGAAATTTATGCAAGAATTGCACAAGTTTTAAGGATAAAATTTGGTTTAAATGATTTTAATATAATTGAAAAAGATATAAAAAAATCAACTACAAGATTTGTTCATGTTGAAAAGAAAATTCACTGTTTAGCGGTAGAAGAGGGGTGTAGGGCAGATAGAACAAGAGCTCCTGTAAACTCATCTGTTTTTGAAAATGTCTGTTCAAGTTTTAGTTGTGACTCTTGTAAGTATCTCTGTCTTCCTTTTGCAATTTCAGATGATTTAAATCTTATAGTTTCAATTGTAAGTGAAAATGATAAAGAGAAAAAAAGAGTTGATTCTTTGCCTTATTTTATAGCAGATTATATAAATACAGCAAGAAGTGAAATAGTAAGCGTTAGATTAAATAAAATTTTGCAAGATACTGCAAGATTAGATCAACTTACAGGTTTGTATAATAGGAAATTTTTAGAAGAGTTTGTAGAAAAATCAATTCCACAAGCAAAGCGAGCTGATAAAACCTATGGTGTACTTATGATTGATATTGATCACTTCAAAATGATAAATGATACTTATGGGCATGATGTTGGAGATGAAGCTATAAGAATAATATCAAGAGTTATAAAAGAGTCGATTCGTGAATCTGATGTTGCTATAAGGTTTGGTGGTGAGGAGTTTTTAGTACTCCTTTATAACTGTACAAATGAGCATATAGCTAATGTTTGTAGCAAGATAGGAGAAGAATTTTCAAAGCAAGAGATAAAAGCTAAAAATGAGATATTTACAAAAACATTAAGTATAGGTGCTTCTATCTTTCCAAATGACAGTGATGATATATACAGATGCATTAAGTTCGCTGATATTGCATTATATCGTGCTAAAAATGGTGGAAGAAATAGAGCGGTTAAGTTTGAAAAAGGGATGGAAGATATGTAAACATTCAGGCTAAAGAGACCTAAATGTTTTAGATGTTAATGATTATGTTCTTCTTTTTCTTCATCATGATCTTTTTTTTCAGCTTTTTCGTCATGATCATCATGGTCTTTATTGTCAGCTTTTTTAGCTAAACACTTTTCACACATAACTTTTTTACCATCAACAACAGTACAGTCTGGGCAAGTTGATTTGTCTTTGCATTCACACTTCTCTTTGTCACCACAGTCATGTTTTTTATCTTTTTTTGTTGCACAAGAAGTTTTTTCACCATCAGCTAATGTTTTTACCTCTTTTGCACCTTTGTTTGCACAACCACAATTACCACAAGCTAAAGCACTTGTCGCACCAAACAGCACTACTGCTAACACACTTAAAAAAAGTTTTTTCATATTTTCTCCAATAAATTTTTTTGACAAGGTGCATATTATAGAAAAAATGTGTAACAATTGTGTAACAAAATTTAGATATAAAAAAAACTTATATCTAAGACAGTAAAAGCCTAAAAATCGTAAATTTTTTTACTTTGTAAGCTCTTTTTTATATTATAAAATGTTATAATTTCACTAAATCTATTAAAAATTAAAGGAGTTTACATCATGGAGAGAAGAGATTTATTTAAAATAGCTGGTGTTGGAGTGGCAGCTATTACTTTGTCAGCTTGTAGTTCATCAAAAGTTGCATCTAGTAGCTTAGTTACTGTTCAAAAGGTGATGAGAAAAAAGACCAAAGGTAAAAGAGTTGTAGTTGTTGGTGCAGGCTTTGGAGGTTTGACAATAGCAAAACAACTTAGAAAAGAGGATAAAACTCTTGAAGTCATTGTCTTAGAGAAAAAAGATGTTTTTATGGCTTGTCCTTATAGTAATGCTTATCTTGGAGGCATAAAAGGTGCTACACTCGATAAACTTATGCATGATTTTTATGAACCAGCAATCTCTTATGGATATGAGTTTATAAGAGCTGAAGTTATAGCAATCGATAGAGTCTCAAAAGTTGTCTCTACAACAAGTGGCAGTATTGATTATGATATATTAGTTTTATCTCCTGGTATTTCTTACAATTATGAGGGTCAGTTTCCAGATTGGGATGCAGACAAAATCTCTCTAGTTTCAAAACGTTGTCCAGCGGGATTAATACCTGGGAGTGAACATCTTGCACTTAAAAGAGAGCTTGAAGATATGGATGATGGAGATTTTGTTATCGTTCCTCCTGCAAAAGGGAAGTACAGATGTCCTCCTGCTCCTTATGAGAGAGCTTCTATGGTTGCAAATTATATGAACAATGAAGAGATTGAGGGAAAAGTTATCATACTTGATACAAGAGGAGGTAAGTTTGCTAAAGGGAAAGCTTTTAAAGAGAGTTGGGAAGATCTATATAAAGATAGAGTTGTCTATGTTGGAAGAAGTGAGATAGTAGATGTAGATCCTTTAAAAAAAGTTATAACATATAAAGAGTTTGCAGATAAAGAGGATAAAAAAGGGATAGTTAAAACTATAAACTACCAAGTGTGCAATCTCATACCAAACAACAAAGCAAACCCACTCATAAAACTCTCAGGAATCAAGACAAATGATTTAGGATATGCCAAAATGGATGGTACAAGTTTTAGGTCAATTAGCGATAAGAGTATCTATGTTATAGGTGATTGTGTTGGTCATAAGATACCACCAAGTGGACAGACAGCAATTTGGGGTGCAAAAAGAGCAGCTTTGGAGATAGTAGCTGGTTTTGGTGGTGAGAGTTTTGAGTCAAGTGAAGGGTTGCCTGCTAAAAATGCAAATATCTGTTTCTCAATGATTAATGGAAATCCTGATGAAGCTATAATGGTAACTCATGATTTTTCACTAAATCCAAAAACAGGTAATTTAAAAGGAAAAGGAACCGTTCCAAAACCAAAAGATGGAGATGGAAAGTATAGATCAAAAGGTGTAGCAAAACTCACAAATGAGTGGTTTGATGGTGTTATGCGAGAACTATTTTTATAGGAGAGAAGATGCAAAGAAGAGATTTTATAAAACTACTTGGTAGTTCAGCTTTTGTAGCCATAAGCCCATCTTTGATAGATGAAACTTTAAAAGCAGATGATGGAACTCTTTATAAATCTTATGAGAGAGTAAAGTTAGTTGATAAAGATGGCAATTCTATAAAAGCAAGCTCTTTAAAAGAGGATGTGACATATGTATTTAACTATCCTCTTGTTGGCACACCTTGTTTTTTGATTGATATAGGAAAAGAGAGTTTAAAAAATATTAAGCTTAAAAGTGAGAGTGGAGAAGAGTATATTTGGAGAGGTGGAGTTGGTGCCAAAGGAAGTATAGTCTCATACTCTGGCATCTGCTCACATCAGCTAACTCATCCAACTCCAAAAAATAGCTTTATATCGTATGTGCCAAAAAGTGGAAAAACTTTGTCATATAAAAGTGGAGGAGTCATTGTATGCTCATCTCATATCTCTGCATTTGATCCTGCTTTAGGTGCAAAAAGATTAAGTGGTGAAGCTAAATATCCTTTAGCATCTATAGTTTTAGAGCTAGATGCTAATAGTGATGAACTTTATGCTGTTGGTGTTTTAGGAGTTGATAAGTTTCAAGAGTATTTTAAATCTTTTAAGGGCGAACTTAAAGAGTTTTATGATGGTAGAAGAGCTGCTAAAAAAAGAGTAACAAAAAGTACAGTTGT
>JAMOMC010000050.1 GCA_027068765.1 Campylobacterales bacterium | reverse complement strand
TCTACGATTGTCATCATCTGTTTTTCTAAATCTTTTAAATAACTATCTATACAATTAAATATCTGTTTCATGTTTTTCCTTATGTTATAATTGTAGCAATTTTTTTAAAAAGGTTTGCTAATGGTGTTTGATGATATTTCTATTTTTGAGCTAATGGATGATGAAGAGCTTCAAAAGTTTATAAAAACTCCAAAAAGAGTCAAAACAGAGGTTTTAAACCCTCGCTCTTTTATGATGTTAAATCCATTAAAACTAAAGCATCTAAACAGTATAGACAATTTAAAAGCAGATGCAATCATCATAAACCTTGAAGATGGTGTTGCTCCACAAATGAAAAAAAGCGCTCTGCTTTTTGCATCTGTTTTTATCTCTCATCTTAAAAGTTCAAAATCACAAATTATCGTTAGAGTAAATCCTCTTAAAGAGGGAGGAGAAAAAGAGATAGAGTTTTTAAACCAAATCAAACCTGATGTTATCCGTGTAGCAAAAATCAGAGATAAAAGTGATATTGAAAAAATCTTAACTATCCTTGATACTGATATAAAGTTGCATCTCTCTATCGAAACTAAAGAGGCACTCTCTAACTTAACATCATTAAATGTAAATGGCAGAGTTTGGTGTGGTTCACTAGGCATTATGGATATGCTAAACTCTCTATCTCTTTTTCAAAGTCTGTTGAAGTTTGACAATGAAACTGTAAAATATATCATGAGTAGATTTTTAGTAGATTCTAAGATTGCAGGCATTTATCCAGTGGGTTTTACCTATCAAGATTATGAGGATTTGATAGGTTTTAGAAGATGGTGTGAGATAGAAAAAGAGATGGGATATAGTGGCAAAAGCTGTCTTGGACCAAAACAGGTAGAGATAGCAAATGAAGTTTTTGCAAAAGATGCAGATGCTATAAAAAGAGCAAAAGAGATAAAAGAGTTATTTGAAAAGATGGTCAAAAAAGGTGAAAGTGGTTTTATGCATCCAAGTTATGGGTTTATTGATGAACCTATATACAAAGATGCTTTGCTCACTTTAGGGCAAATTTAGATAGTATGAGCAAAAAAATTTAGGAAGATATATAGATGAAGATTATTGAAGGGTACTTATCCTTAGATGGAAGTGAAAAGATAGCGATAATAAACGGAAGATTTAACCATATCATTACAGATAGGTTGGTTGAGGGTGCAAAAGATGCATTTATTAGACATGGTGGAGATGAAAAAAACTTGGATCTTATTTTAGTTCCTGGGGCATTTGAGATACCATTTGCACTAGATAGATTGTTAGCTGGTGGAAAATATGATGGCGTTTGTTGTTTGGGTGCTGTTATAAGAGGAAGCACACCTCATTTTGACTATGTTTCGGCTGAAGCTACAAAAGGTATAGCAACTGTATCTTTAAAATACGGAAAACCAGCAACATTTGGAGTCTTGACAACAGACACGATAGAACAAGCCATAGAGAGAGCAGGAAGCAAAGTAGGAAATAAAGGTTTTGAGTCGATGACAGGGCTCATCGAGATATTAAGCCTTTGTAAAAATATATAAATTATGGCTACCCGTCACCAATCACGAGAGAGCGTTATCTCTTTACTATATGCAAAAGATGTAGGAAATGACAATATAGAGAAGTTTATGGATGAAATCTTTGAAGATAAAAAAATTAGAAACCAACAAAAAGAGTTCGCAAACTCTCTGTATACTGGTGTTACAAACAATTTACTTGAACTAGATACTGAACTAAACAAACATTTAAGTGACTACAAAATAGACAGCATAGGACATATAGAGAAAGCGGTTTTGAGACTTGGTGCTTATGAGATTTTAAAAACAGACCTTGATGATGCTGTTGTTATAAATGAGTCTATTGAGCTTTGTAAATCTTTGGCAAGTGATAGTGCTCCAAAGTTTATAAATGGTGTACTAGATGCTGTAAAGAGATCTAAATGAAACTATGTGTAGCACTTGACAAACCTACACTAAAAGAGAACTTAGAATTAGCACAAGAGTTAAAAACATTTGATATTTGGTTAAAAGTTGGCTTTAGAAGCTACATCAGAGATGGGAAACAGATAATACAAGAGTTAAAAACTATCAATCCAAATTTTAAAATATTTCTAGATTTAAAACTTTATGATATCCCAAACACAATGGCAGATGCAAGCTTTGAGATAGCAAAGCTTGATATAGATATGTTTAATCTCCACGCAAGTAGTGGAAAAATAGCGATGAGTGGTGTGATGGATCGACTAAAAGAGGTTAAAAATCCGCCAATAGTCTTAGCCGTAACTGCACTCACAAGCTTTGATGATAAAAATTTTCAATACATCTATGAAAAGAAAATTGAGCAAAAAGCTCTACAATTTGCAAAAGATGCATATGAAAGTGGCATAAACGGTGTTGTCTGCTCAGCTTATGAAAGTAAAAGTATCAAAGCTACTACAGATAGTTCATTTTTAACTCTAACTCCTGGAATTCGCCCTTTTAAAGAAGATGCAGGGGATCAAAAAAGAGTTGCAGATATAGAGTTTGCACAAAAAGAGTTGGTTGATTTTATAGTTGTTGGAAGACCTATTTATAAAGCAAACGACCCAAAGGAAATTGTGGAAAAAATTTTAAGCAGATTATCAAGATAGCTTGTGTATAATCTCGGTTCATTTATGGACAGTTGGGTGAGTTGGCTGAAACCACATCCCTGCTAAGGATGCGTAGGAGTAATCCTACCGAGAGTTCGAATCTCTCACTGTCCGCCACTTTAA
>JAMOMC010000049.1 GCA_027068765.1 Campylobacterales bacterium | reverse complement strand
AAAAATAGAAGATTTATCACAGTAGCCCAAGCGATGCCAAAACCAAGAGATATAGCCATGGGCTGTAAAATGACAGCTTGACCTGAAGCAAATAGTATCAAAGTGCTAAGACCTAAAATTGTTGTTATTGAGGTTAGTAGTATGGGGCGAAGTCTAAGAGATGCTTTTTCTAAAAACTCTTTATAGTTTTTGGCTTTTCGTATAAAATCTACCATGATAATTCCATCATTTACAACAACTCCTGCTAATCCTACAATGCCAAGAAGTCCTGGCATTGTTAGATTTATCCCCATTATTATGTGTCCTGCTAATACTCCAAATACAGATAGAGGGATTGAAAATAGTACAAATAGTGAGAGTGAGATAGAGTTAAACATCCAAACAAGTGCAATAAAAATTAAAAATATCGCTATAACAGCAGCCTGCATCATCTCTTTTTGAATTTTTTTATTCTCTTTCTCTTCTCCTTTTATCTCAACTCCAAGACCTTTTTCTCTAAGCTTCTCTAATTTTGGCTCAATTTTAACTAAAAGCTCATTTGAGGTTAATATTTTTTTATCTAATGAGCCTGAAAGTGTCCAGATTTTTTTACCATCTTCTTTATATATATTTGCAAAACTTGGGCTTATTATAAAATCTGCAATTTCACTAAGTTGTACTTTTTTAGGGCTATTTGGCAAGCTTATGAAGATGTTTTTCAATGTATTTGTGCTATCTTTTCCAATATCTTGGGATTTTATTTTTATCAATTTTCCTTCATAAAACATCTTTGAAATTTCTGCTTTTAAAAATAGAGGTTTTAGTGCATTTGATATAATTTTTTCATTAAATCCTAAACTCTCTCCATATCGATTTATCTTAAACTTTAGTTCACTCTCTCCCAAAACCATGTCATCTGCTACATTAAAAACTCCAGGAATTTCATTTAACTCATTTTGAAGTTTTTTAAGCTCTGTTTTTATAATCTTCTCATCTCCCCAAAACGATAAAGCGATATCATGATTTACAATACCAGCTCCAGGCACTATGACATTGAACTCTTCAAACTCTTTATTGTTATTAAATGTATCTGTTAGCTTTTTTATATCTTTTGAAATCTCCCTAGCAGATTTATCTCTAATCATATATGTGTCGTCATATTCAGGTGAAAGATGGGGATTTATAAATTTATTAAAAAAATTATCAGGAGCTCTTTCGTGTAAATTTATAAATATATGAAAGAAGTTCTCAGATATTTGTGGTTTTGATTTGTTATCTAGTTTCATACCTGAAATTGAGGTTATGGATGAGACATCATCTTCATCTAGTTTTCCTAAAAGAGCATTTTCTACTTTTGTTACAAACTCTTGTGTCTCATAAATGGAGTAGTTTTTATTTACTTTTCCTGTGATGTATATCTGAGTTGTATCAAAATCTGGAAAGAGTTGAAATTTGCTTGTTTTTAACATTATAAAAGTTCCAGCAAATGTAAATATCAAAAAACTAAAAAGAGCTGTTTTTCTATGATTTAGTAGAGTTTGTAAAATTTTTAAGTAGGCTGATTTTAGTTTTTTCCAAAATTTCTCTCTTTTTTGGCTTTTAGTATCTTTTTTAAGTAGCTCTTTTGAGTGCAGAGGGAGAAAGAAAAAAGCTTCAAAGAGTGAACTAAGTAGAAGTATAGATATCATAATAGGTAGAATTTTCATAAAAACACCCATCTCACCACTCATGATAAGAAGCGGTAAAAAAGCAAATATCGTAGTAGCTGTGGCTGTTAAAACTGCTGGAAACATCTCAGTTGCACCATTTATGGCAGCTGTTTTTGGGTCATCTCCCTCTTCTAAGTGTCTTTGGATATTTTCAGCCACAACTATCGCCTCATCCACAAGCATTCCAAGAGCTATTAATGCTCCTAAAAGTGAGAGCATATTTAGAGAGTATCCAAGCATCTGAGTGGCTATTAGACCTATCATAAAGCTTGTTGGAATTCCAATAGAAACGACAATAGATATACGAGCATTGATAAATATAAAGATGCAAAGCCCTACTAAAATAAGACCAAAAAGAATATTTGATATAACTGTATTTAGTCTATTTTTTATCCAGATTGATGTATCTGTGTAGACTTCAAATTCATAACCTTTATACTCTTTTTCATACTCTTTTAATTTTTGTCTAATCTCTTTTACAAGAGATATAGAGTTTCCATCTTTTGCTTTATTTATGTTTATTGATACATTTGGAAGGGCATTAAAATGAGATATTTCGCTAGGATCACTTAAAGAGAAAGAGACTTTGGCTATATCTTTTATACGAACTTTTTTATCTCCAACACTAATAATCGTCTCTTTAAGTTTCTCTATATCTTTTATGCCATTGTTTGTGCTTAAAAATAGATGGTTTCCTCTCTCTTTTATTAAGCCAATTGGGAAAATTGTACTTAGAGATGATAAAGAGGAGATAACCCCATCTCTGCTAATTCCAAGGGCTTCTATTTTTTTATCTTCCAAAGTAAATACTAACTCAATATCACTATCTCCACGAATTGTTATATCACTTAAGTTTTCTATCAAAGAGAGGGAGCTTTTTAATTTATTTGCAACTTCTAAAAGCTCTTTTTTATCAGCATTAGATGCTATTGCAATTGTTACAAGTGGAAAAGAGTTTGTAATCATTTTAGATACAGGCTCATCCATATCTGCGGGTAAATCTCGTCTTAGATTTGAGATTATATCTTTTACAAGGCTTAGGGTTTCATCTTTGTCAGAGCCATCTTTTAAGTCAGCTTTGATGTTAAATGAGCCGTTTTTAATTGTACTTTTTATGCTATCTATGTCACTTAAGTTTTGAAGAGACTCTTCTATGTTAGAGACTGCCATTTTATCCAATATATCAGGGCTTGCACCTGCATAAAAACCGTTAATTGAGATAGCTTCAAGATTCATAGGTGGAAATATCTCTTTTGGAATTTTACTATAAGCAAAAATACCAAGAAGTACCAAAAATAGAAATAAAATATGATTTAAAATGGATTTTTCAATAAAAAATGATACTAGAGATTTAATCACTAACGATACCTTATTAATCTATATATAGAGTATGATATCTGAAAACAGATAATTCCAGCAATATCCGCCAAAAGATCACCAAAAGTAGCACTTCTATACTGCACAAACAGTTGTACAACCTCTATAAAAGCTCCAAACAGTGTAAGAGCTATGACATTTCTAAGTCGCTTTTCATAACTTGATGAAGAGCGATTTAGAAGAAGTGATAGTGTAAAAAATGCCATAAAATGGTTAAATTTATCACCTAAATCAAAATCTAGATAGATACCTCCACTTGGAGCCAATGCCAGATATAAAATGGCAAAAGATGTTATAAAAAATATACTCTTAAAATAAAATTTTGCCATTATGCTCTTTTAGTGATAAGGATTAAAATCTCTTTTTTGGGGAAAACTATTTACAGTTAGTTTTGAGAATTTATCACAATAATCCCAAAAGTCAGCTTTAAGTTCCTCATCCATATCATAACTCTCTAAAGTTTCTCTCATGCATCCTAGCCACTCAATTCGTGCTTTTTCAGCAATGGAAAAATCATCATGTATTCGTATCATATAGGTATCTAAGTCCATTCCACCCGTTTCTTCTTCATAGACTTTTGGACCACCGCAAAGTTGTACGAAAAAATTTGTATTTTTTAGTGCAATCTTATCAAACTCCTCTTTATCTTGTGGGAAAAAATTGCTTATGTCACTTTTGTAGATTATCTCATAAAAATTATGCATAAGTTCTCGCATTCCTTTCTCTCCTCCAACAGCTTCATAAAATTTTGGACTTGGATTTTTAAAATCGACTTCTTCACCTTCAATAGTCTTAGTTATCTCGTAACTCATCTTTGTAATCTCCTTTGGTTTTCACTAATTGTATCTAAATCAAAGGTATATTTCAAGATAATAGTTCAAAGGTTTGTATATGAAAAAAGCTATTGTGTTAATTATGTTGATTATAAGTTTAGATGCAAGTGAGTATTACTCAAAAGCAGATCCAAAAGAGGTGTACAATATCAAAGCATCTGTTAGTGGAGAGGTTACCTTTATAAATGATAAATTAGAGGGAAACTTAGGTGATGGTAGTGTGGTTGTTAAGATAGATGATAAGATAGATTTACTTGATTTAAAAGCTTCAAAAAAGAGGTTAGAAATTCTTTTAAATAATCTTGCACTAACAAGAGAAAACTTGAAAAATTCCAAAAAAATCGCACAAATAAATAGAGATAATTATGAGAGAGTAAAAGAGTTGTCATCTTATTCGAAGATACAAAAAGATGCAAAAAAATTATCGATGATAAACTCCAAAAATCAAGCTTTACAAACAGAGATTTCTGTAGAAAATTTAAAAACTCAAAGAGAAGATTTGAAACTTAAAATTGAGATTTTACAAGATAAGATAAAAAAGAAAAATATCAGAGTTAAAAGTGGAGATTATATCTACAAAATCTATCCAAACCTTGGAGATTATCTAAATCCAGGCTCCAAACTTATGGAAGTTTATGATATCCAAAAAGCACTTTTGGTTATTTTTGTGCCTGCTAGTGAGATTGAAAATATAAAAAGTAAAAAGATTTATCTTGATGGACTAGAAACAGATAAAAAGATAGATAAAATTTGGCAAGTAGCAGATAGTATAAATATCTCTTCATATCGAGTAGAGATACTTATAGACAAGCCAAAACAATTCTCAAAACTTGTAAAAATTGAATTTAGATGAAGAGTGCTTGTCCATTAGATTGTTATGATGCATGTGCTGTTATATATGAAGATGGTAAGTTAAAAGGAGATCCAAACCATCCATTTACAAAAGGATTTTTATGTCCATCTCTTAATGGATTTTTAAAACAAGATAGGATTTTATCTCCCTCATTTAATAAAAAAGAGATAAGTATGGATGAGGCTTTAGAGATACTTAGCTCAACTTTAAAAGCAAATCAAGATAAAAAAAGTCTTCTTTTTAGAGGAAGTGGGAATTTTGGAAAGATGCAAGATGTTACAAATGTGTTTTTTGAAAAATATGGTTCAATTTTTACAAGAGGTTCAATTTGTGACGGAGCAGGGCATAATGGTATAGTGCAGGGCAGAGGTGCAAACTTTGCACTTCCTATATCGCAGATTAAAAAGAGTGAAGTTGTTGTTGTTTGGGGAAGAGATGTGAGCGTTTGTAACTCTCATATGATGGATGTTATAAAAGATAAAATTTTGATAGTTATAGATCCTGTAAAAACTAAAATAGCTAAAATAGCCCATATTCATCTACAACTAAAACCAAGAAGTGATTTTTTTCTAGCGATACTTTTGGCTAGGTTTGCTCATATGGAGGAGATGGAGGATTGGGATTTTATAAATGAGCATTGTGAAGATTATGACTATTTTTGTGACTTTTATCAGGGTTTTGGGATTAAAAAGCTGATTGAAAAGATAGATGTTGGAGTTGATGATATTTTAACTACATTGATGTTTTTTAGAGATATGAAAGTTTCAATTTTAGTTGGTGTTGGAGTACAAAAATATACTCATGGCAGTGAAGTCTTAAGAGCTATTGACTCTTTTTTTGCGATGGTTGGGCTGTTTGGAAAAGAGGGTTGTGGAGTCTCATATCTTGGAGATAGCTCTTATGGTTTTTCAAATCCTTTTCAAACTAAAGCCAAAACCACTCCAAAACCGATAGTAGATTTTGGTGAGTTTGAAACAGTTTTTATACAAGGAGCAAATCCAATCTCACAGATGCCAAGCTCAAACAAAGTACAAGAGGGTTTAAAAAAGAGCTCATTTGTAGTCTATTTTGGTCTATATGAAAATGAGAGTTCAAAAATGGCAGATTTAATCATACCTGCAAAAACATTTTTAGAAAAAGAGGATTTAAGATTCTCCTATGGGAGTGAGTATATCTTTAATATGCCAAAAATTCTTGAGAGTGATGTTGGGATAAGTGAATATGAACTTGCAAAATATCTACATAAGAGTTTTGGATATGAAAATCTAAAATGTGAAGATGAGTATATAAATGAGATACTAAGCTCAAACTCAAAAGAGATTGATGGTTATCTTCACTCTGCTAGTTTTGATGGTGCACCTTACTTTAAAGGTTTTTATACTGATAGTGGAAAATTTATCTTTATGGATGAAGTTTGTGGTGAAGATGATTTGATCAATGATGATGGTTATTATCTCATAACATCAAAATATAGATACTCTATAAATAGCCAGTTTAAAAGAGATAACTATCTTTATATATCTGCATCTTGTGGATTTGATGATGGAGATATGGTCGAAGCTAGTAGTATTTATGGAAAGAAAGTTTTTGAAGTTAAAATAAGTGAAGATTTGAGAGATGATATAGTCAAAATTTGTTCAGGAACTTTAGGGGTAAATTTTCTAACATCTTTTAAAAAAAGTGTAGATGGAGACTCCGCAGTGTTACAAGAAGTAAAAATAAATATAAAAAAAGTATAAAAAGTATAAAAATAGTTAAGTAAATTTGACTAATGTCGATTTTTAAAGTAGAGTAAAAATTGCTTTAAAGGAGTCTTGCTTGATTAAAATATTTTCTTACAAATGTATTGTTCTTGCTTTTTTTACTCTAACATCAACTATTTGTGCAGACAATCATAAAAGTTTTAAATTTAGATCTTTAGGCGAAGTCTCTAAAGTGGAGAAATCAAAAAATTATAAAAGAGAGCTTTTAGATAGGATAGATGAACTCATTGGAGATGGTTTGGATTTAGAGTATTTTAATAAGAAAAAACTTGGTTGGTCTGTGTATGGGAGGATTTCTAAAGTCTCTAAGATTGGACTTCGTTACAACTATTAAAAAGAAGTAGTAAAAACTACTCCTTTGGTTCTTTTGGTTTATCTATATCTTTTTCATCTTTATCTTCAGCATCTTTCACATCTGCATCTTTTGGTTTAGTTTCTTCTTTTTTCTTATCTTTGGCTTCTTCTTTTTTTAGTGCCTCTTTGATGTCATCATTTGCATCTGTATGCTCTTTTAGGCGACTCTCCATGTTGTTTTTCTCTTCAAACTCTTTTATGATTGATACAACTTTTTTACCTTCCATCGTCTCTGTTTCATAGAGAGATGTTACCATGTTTTCGATAGCTTCGCTGTATGTTTTTAGAGTTTGTAAAACTATTTTATATCTTTCGTCTAAAAAATCTTTTACAAATTCATCAGCTTTTTCTGCCATCTTTCCACTATACTCTTTGGTAGTTCCTCCCTGCAAGAAGGTGTTTCTCTGTTTTTCTAAAACCATTAAACCAGCAACATCAGTCATGCCATATATACCAACCATCGCTCTTATGATGTCAGTTGCTCTCTCTAAATCATTTCCAGCACCAGTTGAAATCTCTTTTATAAAAACCTCTTCAGCAGCTCTTCCTCCTAAAAGTACATCAACTTCTGCAATAAGCTCATGTCGTTGCATCATATACTTATTCTCTTCGGGAGTATTTAGGGTGTAGCCCAGTGCGGCTAATCCTCTTGGGACTATTGAGACTTTTGAGACTCTTTTTGCGCCTTTTGTTACCTCTGCAATTAGTGCATGACCACTCTCATGGTATGCTACTATCTTTTTCTCTTTTGGATTTATTCGTCTGCTTTTTCTCTCTAATCCTGCAATTGCTCTCTCAACTGCTTCAAAGAAATCTTTTTGTTCAACTTCCTCTTTATTTGCTCGTCCTGCAAGAAGAGCTGCTTCATTTATGATATTAGCAAGATCAGCTCCTGCAAGTCCAGCTGTCAATCTTGCAATCTCATCAAGATCAACATCTTCAGCAATTTTAATCTTCTCAATATGAACTTTTAAAACTTGAATACGACCTTTAAAATCAGGTTTATCAACAAGTACTTGTCTATCAAATCTTCCTGGTCTTAAAAGTGCTGCATCTAAAACTTCAGGTCTATTTGTCGCAGCCAATATGATAACAGGAGATTGATCTGAATCAAACCCATCCATCTCTGCTAAAAGTTGATTTAAAGTCTGCTCTCTCTCATCATTTCCACCCATCATACCGCCAGCTGCTCTACTTTTTCCAATAGCATCTATCTCATCGATAAATATAATAGCAGGAGCATCTTTTTTTGCATTTTCAAATAAATCTCTTACACGACTAGCACCAACTCCAACAAACATCTCTATAAAACTTGAACCAGATACGGAGAAAAATGGCACATCAGCTTCACCTGCAACTGCTTTTGCCAGTAGTGTTTTACCAGTTCCTGGAGGTCCAACTAGTAAAACTCCTTTTGGAATTTTTGCTCCAAGGTTCATATATCTCTCAGGAAATTTTAAAAAGTCAACGATTTCTTTAACCTCTTCTTTTGCCTCTTGAACACCAGCAACATCGCTAAATTTTACTTTTGGTTTTTCAGAATTTACTAGCTTTTTGCTACTTCCCATTCCAAGTATTCCGCCACCCATGCTTTTTTGCATTCGACTTGTAAGAAGCATCCAGATACCGATAAAGATAAAGATAGGAATTATCCAAGTAAATAGTAACTCACTCAGCCAATTTGTTTCGTTAAATCCACCATAAGGGATCCCTTTTTGGTCTAAAAGAGGGATTAGGGTTCCATCTTCTCCTACTTTTTTAACAAAATAGACAGTTTTATCTCCACCTTTTTTTTCAGCAATTCCTTGTAAAGTCGTCTGCCCAATTCCAACATATGTGATAGTTCCATCTTTAATCAGCTCTTTTAACTCATAATAGTTAATTTTTTTGTTAGTTGTTTTTGAATTGGCATTACTCTCATTTATGCCCATTACATCGGTTGAATCAACTGTGCTTTTAAATATTAAAATTATAACTATTGAGAAAATTGCAAACAAAACTAGTGGGTTTTGGTTGAAAAAATTATTGTTTTTATTGTCTTTGTTGTTCTTTGACATTTCGTTCCTTATACTTTTCTTAGCACCAATGTGTGCCACTCATTCATTTTTATACTTTCTACTTTTTCAAAGTCGCTAAATTTTTCACACACCTTGTCAAAATAATTTTCTATTATACCTGATAGTATTAAAATTCCGCCATTTTTTACACATAGTTTTAAATCTTTGTTTATTATGATGATAACATCTGCTATGATATTTGCAATTACTACATCATAGCTTTTTTTTGCACTATTTGCTGAACCAACCCAATGAGCATTTAAATTTGAAGAGTTTTGTTTGAAGTTGTCAATTGAACTTTTTACTGCAATCTCATCCGTATCACATATATCTACAATAGCTCCTTTTTTGTAACTTGCAATTGCAAGTATACCGCTACCTGACCCAACATCTAAAACTCTCATATCTTTTTTTATATATTTGTCAACTATGTTAAGTATGCTAAATGTGCTCTCATGATGACCTGAGCCAAAAGCAAGAGCAGGGTTTATGATGATATTTGTAAGATTTTTTTTCTCTTTTTCCCACTGCGGTCTTATATAAAAAGAGCCTACTTCTATGGGTTTTATGGAGTTTTGGTATTTGCTAATCCAATCTTCATTTTTTTTTCTAACTTGTGAAGTTTTGATTTTGATGTTTAATTTGTTTGCTAACTCTTTTGTTGCCCACTCAATATCTTCAAGTGAGCTTTCAGATCTAACGATAAGCTCCTTGTTTTTCTCTTCTATGGCACTTTGTGTTACTTCAAGTAAAAATGAGGAAAAAATTTCAATTCTCTCACTCACTTTAATTGTTAGTTCATAATAGTATTTATTCATCTAATCCTAATAGTTTAAAGTACTGCTTCGAGTTTTTCTTTTAACACTTGAGGTGTAAATGGTTTTACTATGTAGTTATTTACACCAGCTTTTAAAGCTGTTATAACTTCCGTTTTCCCACCTTCAGTTGTTACCATGATAATTGGTAAATCTTCATATTTTGCCTCAGCTCTCACCTTTTTTACAAGCTCCAAGCCATTCATCTCAGGCATATTCCAATCAGTTACAAGTATGTCTATATCTGGGTTATCACCCATAACTTTCCAAGCAACTGCACCATCTTCGGCTTCAAGAATATCTTTATGACCTAATCTTCCTAAAGTATTTTTGATAATTCTTCTCATCGTTGAACTATCATCGACTACTAAAAATTTCATACAACTCCTTTTTAAACTATTTTAATTTTATCCAAAAGCAACTTTAAAAGCTTCCTCTAAATCAAGAGTACCCTCATAAAATGCTTTTCCGATTATCACCCCAGATACTTCACCACTATTTTTAAGGGCTATTATATCATTAATATCTCGTACACCGCCACTTGCAATCGTATCAATCTTAGATGCTCTTGCTATATCTAATGTAAAATCAAGATTTACCCCACTTAAAGTACCATCTCTTCCAACATCAGTACAGATAATAGCCTCCACACCAGCATCTGCAAACTCTTTTGCTAAATCAGTCGCTTTCATAGTGGACTTCACAGACCACCCTTCAACGGCAACATAACCATCAATTGCATCTATGCCCACTGCAATTGGATACTTAAGAGCGACACTTTTTACAAAATCGGCATTTTTTAAAGCTACTGAACCCAATATGATACGATTTACTCCAAGATCTAAATATCTCTTGATAGTATCTTCATCTCTTATGCCTCCACCAAGCTCTATCTCTATATCGCACATTTTACGAATTTGTTTAATCTGTTTTAAATTTTTTGGTTCTCCTGCAAATGCACCGTTTAAATCTACTAGATGAAGCCATTTAGAACCCATCTCTTCAAATCGTTTAGCAACTTCCCAAGGCTCATCACTATAAATCTTTGCACTATCCATCAAACCTTTGGTTAGTCTAACCGCTTTTCCATCTTTTAAATCAATTGCTGGAAGTATATCCATAACTTACATCTCCGTAAAATTTTTTAATATTTGCAACCCATTTTTATGAGATTTTTCAGGGTGGGGTTGCAAACCATAGATATTATCTTTGTTTATTGCACTTGAAAAACTGTAGCCATACTCACTCTCACCAATTGTATATTTGCTCTCACAAATTGCATGATAGCTATGCACGAAGTAGAGATAAAACTCTTTTTCTAGATTTTTAAAAAGAGGAGTCTTTTTTTGAACAAAAATTTCATTCCAACCCATGTGTGGTACTTTTAAAGGTGTTTGAAATTTTTCTTTATCAAACTTTCTAATCTTCCCACAGATTAAACCAAGACCTTCATGTTCTCCAAACTCATCAGAACTCTCAAGCAGAAGTTGCATCCCAAGACAGATACCAAGAAGAGGTTTTCCTAAAGATGCAAACTCTTTTATAGCCTCATCTAAACCACTTTGTTTTAGATGTTTCATCGCATCTCCAAAAGCACCAACTCCAGGTAAGATTAACTTATCATAATTTTTAATCTCTTTTGGATTTTTAACAATGGTAACTTTAGAGCCAATTTTTAAAAAGGCATTTTCAACACTTCTAAGATTTCCCATGTTGTAATCAACTACTGCAATCATCTCTTCTCTAACTCTTTTTTAACCCCATCTGTAAAAATCTTAAAGTATGATTTGTTATCTGGAATTTTTTCGCTCATAATATCTAAATTTTGTAAATAATCTTCATATAAAATATTTCCTTTTAGAAGTTCATACTTTAAATAGAGCCAGTAGGTGTTTAAAACATCACTCTCACAATACTCTTTTATCTTCTCTAGTCCACCACTCTCATAATATAAAGAAAACACCTGGTCTCCACTTACATCAAATTTACCAGGAATATCCATCATGGTGCATAAAGTATCAAGTTTTAGACCTCTAACCGCCCCAAACTCACTGATATGATCCATTAAATCTACATGAAATTTATCTGTAAAACGGTAACGATAATTATCCCATTTGCTCTTATTTAGCATCTTATTTTCTTTTTCAAAATATGCAGGACAAGATAAACTATATTTCATAGCTCTAACCATGAGCATTGGCATATCAAAATTTCTTCCATTAAAGCTTATTAGTTTTGGGTTGTGTTTGTCTATAAAATTTAAAAAATTCTCTATCATCTCTCTTTCACTATCTCCACCAATTGAACTTACTTTCTCAAATACTCCATAGTCATTAGCAATAACTGCTGAAATTGCAACAACTTGATGAAATGCAATAGGTAAAAAAGAGTTTCCACTCGTTTGCTCTTGAAGTTCAAATGCTTTTTTAGAAACCTCTATATCGCTACCACTAAGATTAAATATAGCTTTTACAAGGTTGGGGTCGGGTATTGTTTCGCAATCAAATACACATATCATCTTTTATCCCTTTTGTTTTTTTGATACTTTTTATATATGTTCTAACCATATTCCAACGCGCTTTTGTTCAGTTTTGATAGTGGTTTTATTTCCGTGACCTGGATACAAAGTTTTATCAAAATCAAAAGCTAAAAACTTTTTTATACTCTTTTTCATATCATTTGGATTTGAGTATGGAAAATCAACCCTACCAATGGAATTTTCAAATATAAAATCACCACAAAAACAGCAATCTTCAATGATAATTATACTATTTCCAGGAGTATGACCTGGTGTGTGAATATACTCTATTTTAATTCCTTCAATTAAAAATTCACTATCTCCAATTACCTCAAAATCAGGGATAGAGCTAGGAGTTCCTTGATTAAAAGGGTCATTTTGCAACATAAAAGCATCCTCTTTCGGAGTGTATATAGGTATTTTCAGTCTCTCTTTTAACTCTTTATTGCTCCAGATATGATCAAAATGTCCATGAGTATTTAAAATAGCTATTGGATTTGTACAGTTTTCTATAACCCAAGAAGTAGCACCGATACCTGGATCTATGATGATATCTTTTTCATCAATTGTAACAATATAGCAGTTTGTCTGATAGTCTCCCATCGGCTTTGTGATTAATTTCATATTTTTCCTTCTAAATTATCTGCTTTTATATTAAAATAGTTTAAATTAATAACAACTTAAGTAGCTTTCATACATCTAAAAGAGTAAATTAAGATTAACTTTAATATAATTCTTATTATATTACATAAAGGCACT
>JAMOMC010000048.1 GCA_027068765.1 Campylobacterales bacterium | reverse complement strand
CTTTCTCACTATCTTCTTTTATTTTCAGTGCACAATCAAGCAAAGATATATCAGCTAGTTTCATTTTGGAGATTTTATGGTATTTGTTTACCTCTTCATAGGCTTTGATCAAATCTTGTTGTTTCTCTTTGTTAAGAGAGTTTTGGATGATAAATTTTTTAAAATTATCGTTGTTTTTATATATCTCCCACTGAAGTAGTGTTTCAAATTTTTCGCTTAGTATCATTTGTGTTGTCTCCTTTTTTGTTATTGAAGTAGATAATCTATTCTCTGTTTATTTGATGGGTGTGAATCAAAGTAGTTGTGAGTTTTATTTGCATCCAAACTATTTTCACTCATTTTTATAAAAAACTCTGCTAAATGTTTAGGTGACATTCCCTCTTCTAGCATCTTGTTTTTGGCATATATATCAGCTTCTTTTTCAAAATTTCTTGAATAATCTGCATTTAACATAGATGTACTTAAAGTTGCAACAATAGAAGAGACATCACCAGTAAAATAGGTGATAACAGCACTAACAATTGAAGCTTTTACAATTAATTGCATCGAGTGTTTATGAACAACATGACCTTTTTCATGGACTAAAATACCATAAACCATCTCATCATTTCCATCGCTAAACTCTACAAGTTCATCTGTGAGTATTATATCTCCAGAGGGTAGGGCAAACGCATTTATACCTATTCCTCTTCTAAAGTGCAGAGTATATTTTTCTTCATTTTCTACTATTTGCAAGAACATTTTTCTGTATTTATCTTTTTCTTCTTGTGAGAGTTTACTTGGCTCTAATAAATACTCATCTAAAGTTTTGAGTGTACTTGTTGATATTTTATTTTCTATAGATTGTGGTATGATTTTAGCTATATTTTTAGCCGCAATATCAGAGCCGATTGTTAGAAAAAATAGCACCGTTAAAAGTATGAAAACAATTGATATGAGTGCATATCTTAGCTTGCTTTCAAAAAGATGAACAAATGAAAAGCTGTTTTTTTTACTTCTTAAAAGTGCATCTATCTTGTCATTTTCATCACTATAGCAGATACTATCATCAAGAAAAGTTAACATTCTTGGAGTATTTCCAACTCTTGAAGAGAATTTTATCTTATCAAGGGTGGTTTTAAAATGTACTCCATTTGTATCTATTTGCACAATATCATTTTCTAAAAACTCTACGATAACCTCTTTTTTATCTGAGGTTTTACCATCAAAATATTGTGCAAATATTCTCAAACTATATTCCTACATCAATATCGAAAAAATCACCAGCTTCTTCACCTAATGAGTTTTGTTTCTCTTGGTTAGTTGCTATAAAACTTGACATATTTGTAGATGAAATTGCAAAGTTTTCACACTTATACTTTGTTACTCTAACTTTTGCCCAAGGTGTTAAAAGACCTAAAGAGAAGATGATTGCAAATATATTTGATACATAAATCCAAGCAAGTTTCATAGGGTTTAAATTGCTTTTAAAACTATTGTCTTCCAAAGTAGTCTCACCCCAAACAAAGTTTGATATAAATGCATCATAAAAACCTTTGATAGCAAAACCTATAGATATAGTTGCAAAATAAGCTGCAATTGGAATAATTGCAAAAAGAAGGGTACTGTTAGCTGTTAATGATGAATTTTGTCCTATAGATGTACCAGCTACTATAATTAAAGTCATTATTGCCACAAAACCAAGATATACACCTGAAATTTTCAGATACTGCATATACATGCCACCTGTTGAGCCACTATATGAAAATTCACTTCCACCAAATTTACTATTGTCAATAAGCAAAGCTTTAAATCTATTTAGACTATATGGATAAGCAAGACCAGCAGTTATGATATTTAAAATTGTATGGAGTAGAAAAAAACTGTAAAAAGATGGTGCATTTTCGTCATATCTAAAGTTTATATTTCTATGTTTTACATTTCTAAGTTTAAATTTTATTGCACGGTTTATAATCCAAGGAATTATAAGTAAAAATGCTAACAGTATACCAGCAGCAATCATAGGCTTTGCCATAACTTGTGCGGTAAAAATAAAAAGACCATATAAACCTACAATTATAAGCCTTCCTTTTAAAATATCTATAGGATTTGCTGTATATTCAAATGAAGAGTTTTGATAGTATGTGTTTGCATAAAAGTAACGATTTGTTCTAACTTTCGCCCAAGCTGAGTAGATGCCAAGTGTAATGATAGTAAGAAAGATATTTACAATCCAGATTTTAAAATACTCAGAAGTGTTTCCTCTAAATTCTAAGCTTTCAAACTCTTTATTGGCATTTTCTTGTATGGTTTTTTTCATTTGTGGGTTGTACTGACTTTGGGTTGGTGTTTTATGCTTTTCATATCTACTTTTGATATCCATTGCTCTATCTAATATGTGTGCATCATAAAGAGTTTGATTATCCGCATTTTCCAATCTTTTTAACTCACCATAAGCTGCAATTAAATCTTTTTGCTCAGCCTCACTGATAGAGCTTTTTAAAATATATTTTTTAAAACTCTCATTATCTTTGTATATCTCCCACTCTTTTAAAGCTTGAAATTTCTCGCTTTGTAAACTCATACTTACTTCTCCTTTTTTTTGATGTTGAAGGTAAGTCGACACTTTAGTTAATAACAGTAATTTAAATAAAACTATTTAAAGTAAAAAATATTTTTTTACTTTTTGATACAAAATGAAACATTATTTATATTTTAATTATAAGTTTTTTTAAATGGATTGAAAATTGGTGGGAGAAAAAGAGTAATTATAGTGCTTTCATACAAGGATAAACAGCTATATCCAAAACCTGAGTTTTTGGTTTAGCTCAGGTTATGAAGTAGTGTTTACCTTTCATCTTCTCTCATTTTTTTATAAAGAG
>JAMOMC010000047.1 GCA_027068765.1 Campylobacterales bacterium | reverse complement strand
TAATACCTCTTGGTGTTGCTATCTTCTCTTTTATTGTAAGATAACCTGTTTGCCATAAAAGAGCTATAAGATCTATATAATCAACATCAAAACTATCAAGTAAGGCATCTGTAGCTTCATAGTTTTCAATTTCAGGTATGAAGTATTGTCTTTGTTTTAGTAGTTCTATTAAGAAGCTTGGGTTTCCTGTACTCCACCAGTAATTTCTATAATCAAACTGTTTAGATATGATTGGATGGTTAGTTTTAGCTCTTGTGCATCTTTGTGTACTCCTGCACCAAAGCTTATCTTTATGACAGGATATGTTATATTAAAATCCCATTTATCGTAGATATAGAGTCCTTTGAATAGTTCTTTATTTCCTTCAAAGATGTTTTTTAGAGTATCTAAAAATAGTGATTTGCCAAATCGTCTTGGTCGTGAGAGAAAGTAGTATTTTCCTCTGTCTATGAGATTGTATGCTATTTGTGTTTTATCTACATAAGTATGATTCTCTTTGATAATATCTGAAAATGTCTGTATGCCTATTGGTAGTTTTTTCATAAATAGTTTTAAGCTCCTTTATCAACTTTACTATTATAGCATAGTCATAAATTAAAAAGCATAACCAAATTTAAAAAACTCAACATCCAATATAAAAGGTATATCATCAGTGATAAAAAAAGAGTCTTTGAAAAATATCTCATTTTCACTTGTAAGATACCTACCAACACTCACACCAGCACCCCAGTAAATTCCATTTTTTAAAAATACCTTAACACCAACTCCCACACCAAGTCCAAGCTTTGTCTGTTTTATATAGTTAAAACCATCGATATGAACACTATTGCTTTTACCATTTAAATGTATAAGACGAGCAAATCCACTGATATAAAATCCACCTATATGATCATTTACATATTTTCTATAATGAAAATCAACTGCATACTGCTTATAATCTGATCCACGAAGACTCATGTAATGAATAGGAAAAGCAAACTCAGCATAGTTTATATGGTCAAAATATAAGATTGTCCCACTAGCAACCTTCTCACCATCATCTGATGGCAAAACTATAAAAAGATAAAAAGGGTTAACATCAACCCCAACCCTTTTATCTTCTGTTAATTTATAAGCATCTGCTGAACTAAAAAGTATAAATACTAATAAAAAAATAGATTTAATATTTATCATACTCTTTGCTAAGCTCATCAAAAAAATCTTCTATATTTTCTATAGTAGTCTCACCATCACTAAATTCACCATCACCATCTTCATCAATTTTAAATGCTAATTTATCCTTAGATGCGACACTCACCTCCATCTTCTGCCCAGACCCATCGGTTAGTTTTATAGCTCCTCTTACAAAACCATCTTTACTAACAACAATGGGTGTTGTATCTGGATCTACTTCAAAATAGAGTTCACCAGCACGAACTTTTCCTGTTTGGATGTCAAAATAACCTCCAGTTTCACTTATGGAAACTACTATTTTAAGATTGTTTGCAGAAAACTCTTCATTGTCTATTGTAGCTTGAAAATTTGCAGCAAAAATTATAGTGCCGCTTTTATCAGTAGTCATACTTATCTGACTATCTTTTTCTACAGAAATTTCTCCGCCACCAATTTCATCAGAGATAGTTAATCTCTCTAAGACCTTTGCACTACCTCCATTCTCATTTCCACTAAAAGTTGCTGAACCATTAATTAAAACATCTCCATCATTACAGTTTATAGCACTAAAAGAGAGATAATCTTTTTTCTCAACAAAATCCATACTACCACTATTGCACTCTCCATCCATGCCACTTTCATTAACTTGTTGCTCGCTAAACTTACTTGCTGATTTAGAAATTCCACTATTTGAAATATTATTATCTCCTCCAAGACTTCTAAGTTTGTCCATGGTCACTTTCGTATCACTTTTTTGAACAAAATTTATAACATCACTCTTCTCATTTGGAACATCACTATTTTTATCAGAATCAGTCCCACAACCTAAAATAACCAAAGTAGCAAGTGCTACAACAGAATAGATTTTTAAATTTTTTAACATATATTTCTCCTTAATTTTTTTAAATACTTTAGTATATCCATCTTAACTTTTCCAACTCTTAAAATCATGTTTTTTACTCATTTAATCTTTCCTAATTCAATCATTGGTAATTTAGTATAATCAAACTGCCTAACATCATCCCCATTGCTAACTACAAGATTTCCATTATCTGGGATAAGATCATAACAATCTATCTCTGCTTTTGTACTATTTCTATCAAGATTTATACTCACAGTAGTCTCATTTGTCTCACTATTTTGCATCTTTACAACATTAAAAGTTTTTAAACCTCCTGCTCCATCACATATAAAAAGCTTATCATTATCAATCCCTAAACCTTTAGGCTCAATTAAGTTTTTTGTATATATCAATTTTGGTTGAAGTGGATTTTTTACATCAAGAATTTGCAAAGAGTTCTCTACACTACTTAATCGACACGAACTTCCAGAACGAAGTGTTATAAATGCCAAATCATTTTGAACCACAACAGGATCACAGCTTTTTGTATGTGTAAATGTAGCAACCCTCTCAAATCCTTTGTCGTTTATAGGTTTAGTATAGATATAAACTCCACCCTCTGCCCCAACATATAGATAATCTCCATAAGAGAAAAGTGTCTCAACATCAAAAGGAACACTAACTTTGGTCTCAGGCAAAGGCTCACTAGGTTTACTTATATCAAACAGAGTCAAATCCCTTTTATTTAATGCATATAGATAATCTCCCGATATAACAAATCTAGCCATTGAGCCACCTTTTCCACTACCTCCTGCATCTACACTTTGAGGAGTTTGAATAGAGCTATTTGATGAATTACCTCCACACCCTACTAAAAAAGTTACTAAAATTATAATTTTTAAATATCTCATCT
>JAMOMC010000046.1 GCA_027068765.1 Campylobacterales bacterium | reverse complement strand
TCATCTCTCTTTTTCTAGCGGTATCTACAATAGATCTTAAAGTTGCATAATCTTTTGCACCTTGAGATGATTTGAATTGTTGTGAT
Organism: Campylobacterales bacterium; assembly: GCA_027068765.1. GTDB lineage: Bacteria > Campylobacterota > Campylobacteria > Campylobacterales > QNZT01 > SZUA-1433. Next base: position 2,896 of record JAMOMC010000046.1, on the reverse strand, counting down.
ACTTTGAGTTTAACTTTTATATTTCTAATTGCTCTTTCACTCCCGTTATTATCAGATGGCATATTTGGATAAAGTAAAAATGTAAATATCTTATCTCTAGCTTTTTTAAATGAATTTATCTGTTTTAATGTTTCACTTTTTGGTTTTGCATCATAATTCTTTTATTTGTATCTTTTAAATCCAAATCTAATACTTGTCTTTTCTCTTTTAATTCTACTAATACTTTAGATAAATCAAATTCACATTTTTTACAATTATAAATACTATACTCTATATCTATAGTTTCATCAGGAGTATCTATTTGTTTTAAAGTTATACCTTTACGACCAAATTGTCCACCATTCTTACCACCACTTCTTCTTAATGATTGATTCTTTTTTTTCTTTGATGGTACAATCTCTTTAGAAGTTGGTATACCAGAGTTTGTTGAGTTCTTTGCTGGTTTCTCTTGAACTATGTTTTTTTGAAGATTTTTGATATATTTTAACAACTCAGCTTGAGTCATTTTATTTAATTCTTTGTTACTTTTTATAGAAAATTGATATTTTATTTTTGCTTTATTCAAGTTTAAAACCTTACTTTTTAAGATAGGTAATTATAGCTAAAAACCCCATTATATAGGCTTAAAATACAGGATTTATTGGATGAGTTTTGAAGATTTTTATGGTGCTTGTTTTGCTTTTGGAGGGGGGGGTGAGTTGTTACTAAAAATTAAAGAGATTAGAGGTCGTTAAATGCACAAATATATTTAGGACTAAAGCCTAAATATAAAGCTAAAACCTCACTTTCAATTTTATGCAAAAAGCTATACTTTAAACCTCTTCACACTTTTTTAAATTCTCCATCGCTCTACTCATAAAACTATCAGGTGTATCATCATTCTCGTGCATAGAGATGCCATAGTTTAACTCTACTCTCATATTTATAAATGTTCTAGCCTCTACTATACTTTTTATAAGATGCGAAATCTTCTCAGCAGACTCTAGTGAACACTCAGGAAGCAAGATTATAAACTCATCTTTTTCCCAGTGGGCTAATACATCGTGTTCTCTAATCTCATATTTTATACACTCTATAAGTTTAGATGTTCCCTCTTTTTTAAAAAACTCATCATCTTTTTCCCAATCCATTCTAAAAAGAACTACCGCTAGATTTTTTTCATTATTTCTATCATTGTGAATATCAGAATTTGCAAAAGCTGTTAACTTCTCTTTTGTATATTTACTTAAAAAATCATCAAATGATACTTGATCTCTTAACTTATCTGATCTTAAAAAAGCTTTCAAGAAAAACATTTTTTTTCCAACCATTTTTTTACCCGCCTTAATTTTATTGCAGTACTAAACTCGTACTTAAAAAGCATATCGGTCATCTGAAAAATTTTGTTAACTATTTTTGCATTTAAGCGATATTTTTGACTAAGGTGTTACTTTTTGAACTATTAGTAAAGTATATTTTATCCAAAATACAACATACTGTTTAAAAAATAGAAAATTGTCAATATTCTTAATCCTAATAATATTGTACAAGTTTTTTATTATAATTGTGTTTAATTTATAATTTAATTTGCCTAATGCTATTGCATTTTATGCCGATATGTATATAAGCCTTTGTAGTGACATTTCAACTCCTCCCTAATAAATTCACTACAAGGTTTACTTAAACATCTCCAAAGCAGTTTTTAAATCCTCTTTTGTATCAATACCAAAACTTTTACTAAAAACTTCAACCATAGCAATCTTTTTACCATAATAAATAGCTCGTAACTGCTCAAGCTTTTCAATATCTTCTAAAGGTGCATTTGGAAGTTGGCAAAACTCTTTTAATGATTTTTTTGTAAACCCATAGATGCCAAGATGCCCAAAATACCCTATATGTTCTTCTCTATCATAAGGAATTTTAGATCGTGAAAAATAGATAGCATAGCCATAGTTATCCATAATTACCTTAACTAAGTTTGGATTATTAGCCAAAGATGCATCTATCTTTTTATAGCAAGAAACCATCATAACATCTTCACAAGATTTTTGAACTTCTACAACCCTATCATAAACAGCTCTTACAACCTCTTCTTCGATAAACGGCTCATCTGCTTGAACATTGATAATAATATCATCATCCGAAATTTTCAAAATTTTAGCAGCTTCATCTATCCTATCAGTTCCGCTTTTATGTTCACTTGATGTCATTACAGCTTGAAAACCTGCATCTATTGCTACATTAAAAACATCTTTTGAGTCTGTTGCAATAGCGACTTTATCAATACTTTCAACTCTTTTAGCAGTAGCAATAACCATAGGAAGACCATTTATATCTGCTAGTACTTTATTTGGAAATCTGCTTGAAGCTAATCTTGCGGGGATTATTATCATCTCACAGTCCCTTTTTAGTAAGATTATACTGAATATTGACTTATTACCTTCTTCAATATACTGTCCGTTAACATCACATCCTTTTAACCATTTACCATCTATTGAAATATTGTTCATATCAACATATGGTATAAAATAATCTCTAAATACTACTTCTAATTCATTAGATTTCTCCTAAAACAGACAAACTTCAATCACCACAAACAACCGTTTTTATAGGTTCTGAGTCAATATTAACAATAGTACAAATAAGGTTCATCCTTAAAGCAAATCTTTTTCGCCTATTTCGATAAGGATATTTAACGATTTTAAATACTTTTATTTTTGCATTTATCTGTTCTATAATTATTCGTTTAGCTGATAGTTTACGATTCTCTTTTTTATCATCTTTACTCAAAACCTGAGTTCGACAAGATAAAGAGGATAAAAGAGAAGTCATCTTATAATTTCAAACCAAATAAAACTAAAAAGATGACCGAAAATGTTAACAAAAATATTCTGTGAGATAGATGATTTTATGCAAG
>JAMOMC010000045.1 GCA_027068765.1 Campylobacterales bacterium | reverse complement strand
AATACCTGCAATTTTCTTTTTCTCATCTTGTTCACTCTCTAGCGAAGAGATAAAACAGATACCTCATACAAGTAATTTTGAAACTTCTAAAGGCTGGTCTTTGGGTTCTGGTGCTTCATTTGATATAAAGCAAAAAGCTATAAAATTTTCGCAATCAGGCTCAACTTGGATGACAACAGACAGGCTTACTTCAGAGTTTAAATTTCCAATAAAACCAAACCAAACTTATACCATATCTTTTAAATCAAAAACCTCTACTTGGCCGCCTCCTTCACTTGAGGTTTATGGAACATTTTATAACGAAAGTGGACAGATTTCAAACTCTTTAGGGACAATGACAGCAAATTCAAAAAAAGATACTTGGGAGTTAAATACAGTCTATATCGATGTTCCAAATAATTTGGAGATTAAATATTTTAGAATTAAGATACTAAATCTTCCAAAAAGAGGAGTTGATGGAGATATTTGGATTGATGATGTCTCATTTGATGAAGGTCTTGTAGTCTTTAAAGAAGATGTGAAGAAAAAAAGTTTTAATGGTTCTGTTACAAAAGTTGATGAACTTGGAAATATTGAGATATTTAAAAATGGAAAATTTGAGCCATTTTTTCCAATTGGCATCTATACAGATCATAAACGAGCTGATTGGAGCATCTATAAAAAACGGGGCTTTAACATAGCAATGTGGGCAGATGGAGGAGCCGCTGTAAAAAAAGCAAAAGATGTAGGCTTATACTCATCTATGCAAATTGTACAGTATATCTTACCTTCAGATCCAAGCTGGATACCACAAGAAGAGAATAAAAAGATAGCTCACTTAAAAAAACGATTAAAAGAGATAAAAGATAGAGGGCTTGAAAAAGATCTGCTTTTTTACTATCTTGACAATGAGTTTTACCATTTGGATAAAAGATATACTCAAGTTGTTGATATAGTTATAGATCAAGATAGAGATAAAAATGGCAATAGAATGCATCCTATATATATGTTAAGTGGTACTTATGGATTAGCTAGAAAATATAACAAAAGAGTTGACTTTACAGGAACTTATGTTGCAGAAGATCGCTATGAAAGAGATAGAACAGATGCCTTTAGTGTACTAAACCAGACACAAAACCAGACACAACCAGCAGTTATAGCTCAGATAAATAGAGGTGTAGATAAAAACTTTCGCCCAATTTTGTTTGGAGCTATTGCAAAGGGTGCAAAAGGTATGGCATTTTGGAGAGATGGCGGAAGTGTTGGGGATATCTCTAAGCAGCCTTGGTGGAAAGATCTACCAAAAATATCTAAAGAGATAGAGCAGATGATGCCATTAATTCGCTCAAACCACAAAACATCTTGGAGTGCTTTAAGTGATGAAAAAAAGTTGATATATGGTACAAGAACTCTGAATAATATAGGCTATATGATAGTTGCAAACCCTACAAGAGTTGAAAAAAGTGTTACATTCTCACTCTCAAATCTACCATATAAACCAACAGCTGTTTTAGACTACTTTACAAACCAAAAAACTGGACAAACAAAAGAAGATGGCATCTCCTTAGTAATTGCTCCCCAAAGCTCAAAGGTTATCAAGCTAGTAAAATAGTCAAAATAAAAAAAATAATTGATATTTTATCATAAGCTTAAATTATGCTTATGATAAAATATATGCATATTTACTTTAGTCCACATTTCATTTACAAATCTATGTTAAAATCCAAAATATAATTATAAAGAGAAGGAAAAAAAATATTATGCACAAAATATTATTATTAGAAAGTGATACAGAATTATCTCAAAAAATTCAAAAAGTTTTGAAAGATGCGGATTTTGATTTAGAGGTTGTAAATAACAGTAGAGATGCCCTAAAAAAAGCGACTTCAGGAAGTTTTAGTCTTTATCTACTAGATGTTGAAACAGCTGATATAAACGGTTTTGATTTTTTAGCAGATTTAAGAGAAAAGATGGATATAACTCCTACTTTTTTCATAACTTCATTAGACGATTTAGGCTCTCTTTCTTATAGATACGATACATCGGTAGATAGTTACATCAAAAAACCTTTTGATATAAATGACCTTCTTGTAGCTATAAAAGCTATCATATCTAAAGAGAGTGATTTTATAAAATATGGTAAGTTCAAATACGATGCACTGAATAAAAGGGTGATTCTCAAAAACAAAGATATAAACTTAACTCATGTAGAAAAATATATATTTGATCTTTTACTTAGAAATTTGGAAACAGAGATTACAAAAGAGCAGTTTTTTGAAGTGATGGAGAGACCATCTGAAATGGCACTTAGAGTACATATCAATAAACTAAAACATAAACTAAACATTACAATTAAAAATGTTAGAGGTATTGGATATAAACTTGAAAAGATTTAGAAATTTAAAATTTCTAAATCTTCTACAAACTGACATTTTTACTCTTATACAAAAACAAAAATGCTATAAACGCAATTATAGCAGAGCTTAAAAACAGATACTCTCCATAAAATTTCCCAGCGATTAAACTCCCAACAAACCCACCAAGACCAAAACCAAATCCATAATAAAATTGCGAAGAGAGTTTTTTATCTTTGTAAAGTAGATACAAATAACTAAGAACCGCCGTATGATAAAGAGCAAAACTAAAAGCATGAAGACTTTGTGAGAGATAAGATACAAACAAAGAGTCAGGGAAAAGATACAACATCATCCAGCGAACAGCTGTAATAAAAACAGAAAATTTAATAATCTTTAAAAGGTCAAACTTTAAGATAAAAGCTTGATAATAAAAAAGAATAATTTCACAAAACACCCCAAAAGTCCAAAGATAACTCACAACTTCCAAAGAGACACCATGATCTATCTCATAAATAGTAAAAAAACTATAAAATGCCCCAAAACTAACCTGCATTAAAAAGATACTTATCCACAAAGGAGCATTTGCAAAAAGAGAGAAGTTGCTCTTTTTATCACTTTTTTGATTGTTAAAATGTCCATCATCAGCTGAGATAAGATATGCGAAAAAAGCACTCATCAAGATAGAAACAGCGATAAAATGAAGTCCTATATCGTTATCAAACACTCTAGCTAACAAAAGTGCAACCAAAGCAAAACCGATAGAACCCCAAAGTCTTGATTTACCATATCTCTCTTTTTTTATAACCAACAAGGCATAAGTTTCAATATATGGCAATACTAATCCAAATGAGATGCCAAAAAAAACATTACAAAGGGCAAAAAGATAAAAATTGTCTATTGTCATATATAAAAGAGGAATAGAAAAAAGCATCATAACCAAAGTAATTTGAAGAACTTTTTTACTCAAATCAAATAATTTTAAAAAGAAAAAAGGAGTCAAAAATCGCATTAAAGGCGGTATAGAAAATATAATCCCAATCTGGACTGAACTATACCCAACATTTTGTAACATCTTTGGTAAAAATATAACCCAAACTCCAACAATCGAAAAGTAAAAAAAGAAAAAAGTGGAAATGTTAAAAAAACGACTTCTCATTTAGATATTTGAATGAGAGAAGTACCACTAAATAAGTCATGTAAACCTCGCCTATCTTCTCTAAAAAAACTTACAAAAAGAGTAAAAAATGAGAAAAGAACGATATTAAAAAAGAAAAATCTCAAAATTGCAGATATAACATTTGGTTTCTCTCCTGTTTTGTTGTCAATAACTTTTATATCATATGCTTTCATGCCGGGAGTTTGTCCCAATATAACATAAAAAAGAGTCAAAATTATCCCAAGAGGCACTAAGATATATAGCCAACCTTCAGAAATATGTTCAGCAAATCCCTCTCTATCACCCATCACAAGATAAATTACAATATAAAAAATAGGCATTCCGATCAGAAAAGTATCTGTTATAAAAGCTTTTATCTTATCTGGAATACGTGCATATGGTATAGAATTTTTTGGTTTTTTTGGCTCTTTTTTTTCTGGTATTTTATTTTGCTTTATATCTCGCCATCTCATGTTTTCTATTTTGCCTCTTTTTTATTGATTATATCAAATTTTTTTTCAATTTGCCGATATATGTTTAATAAGGATTATTTTTGAAAAAAACTATTTTAACATTTGTAGCAATTATATTTTTAACATCTTCGCTTTTTGCAAAAGCTAACCCTAAACTGATTGACGAATATCTTGAAGTTTCAGGAACTAAAGAGATTATTTTAGCACTTCCAAAACAAATTGAGAGAGGTTATCTAAAAAGTATTGATAAAAACAGTCAAAGTAAAATCAATATCAAAAATAGTTTTGATTCAAAAAAAACTATGAATTATGTCAAATCACAACTCTCACTAGAGTTTAACGATAAGCTACTTACAAAAATCATAACATACTATAAAAGCCCACTAGGAAAAAAATTTAAAAACAGCTCTTTAGCTGCCATAAATAAACACGACACAAAAGATAATCAACCTTCATATAAAAGACTAAAAATCATGAATACCTTCGTAGAGAGGCTAGAGCTATCTGGAGCTGCTGTACATCTAATAGGTGAGCTTTTAGGTTCTATCAATGCAAATCTTGCATCTTCTGATAATCCACAAAAAATCATCCAAAATGCAGGAGCAAAAATAAAATCTAAAATGCTCGAAGTCTCACTCTATGCTTATAGTGAATTTTCAGATAATGAACTAAAAAACATCATAAAATATTACCAATCAGTTGCAGGGCAATTTGAGCAGATGATAGTCTCTAATATTTTCAAAGAGATAATCATGGCATCATTTTTACAAATACTACAAGAGAGTGAACAAAAAACTGCAACCTCTAAGATTTAAGATTTTTCACTAGCTTTTCAAAATAATCTTTTATCTCTGTTGTCGCCTCAATAGCTAGTTTTTGCATCTTGTCTTTTGATTGATTAAAATCTTTAGTTATAGTATCACCCTTATCTTCCCAAAAATTCTTCGCTTCCATCTTTGCTAAATGTGCACGAAGAGCTACTGTATCTAACTCTGTTTGTGCTTTTGAAGATACTTTTTGAGTAAACTCCTCTACACTATCTTTAATATCATTTAATTTTTCACTTGCCTCCATAGCTCCTAAATGTGCTTGAAGATTTGCCTCTTCACTCTTTGTATCTAAATCTCTCGAAGCACTTTTTAGTTTCTCATCAGCAGATGCAAAACTTTTTTTCATATCTTGCCAAAGTTCAGCCGCCTCTTCAGAAAAATCTTCTGCAAAGTCTTCCACTCTCTCTTGAAGTTTTTCAATTGATTTACTTGATTTTTCTAAAATCTCTTTAAACTCTTTACTCATGATATACTCCTTAGTTTTTTGTAATTATACTCCTTAAGTTCTTAATTATAAAAAGTAAAATTTTCATTACTCTACATAAAGGTCTTAACCCTTACTTTATTTAAATAAATATAAGAAAATCGTAAAATAAATATAACCTAAATTACATGAAAAACTAATATCTTTTATGTAAAAATTACTTGTTTAAAAATTCTAATAGGAGGACAATATGAAAACAAAGATTTTATCATTGATTTCAATAGCGGTGCTAAGTACTAGCCTTTATGCAGGTGGCGGTCATCACGGTGGAAATAACGGCGGTTGCGGCGATTGTGGTGGAGGAAATGACTATCCTGCACCTACTTACCAAGACGGATATGGTGATGGTTATAACCCAGGCTATAACGAAGGTAGAGATGATTCGTGTGGCGGTAAATCTTGGAATATTGACAAATATTTACATTACAATGATGACTATAACAATGGTTACTCTACTGCATATGTAAAAGGTTATGACGATGGTTGGGAGAGTTGTTCAAGTGACTGGAGTGATGATAGTATAGATAACTCTAGCTATGATGATGGCTACAACGATGCTTATACTCCAGGGTACAATGAGGGTAAAGATGATGCATGTGGCGGCAAATCTTGGAATATAGACAAATGGTTCAGCTATAACAGCAACTATGATAATGGCTATGCAGTAGGTTATACAAAAGCTTATGATGATGGCTGGGAGAGTTGCTCAAGTGACTGGAATGATAACGGAGACAACTCTAGTTATGATGATGGTTACCGTGATGCTTATACTCCAGGATATAATGAAGGCAAAGCAGACTCTTGTAGTGGTAAAGTTTGGAAGATAGATGCTTGGCTTAACTACGATAGCAACTATAACAATGGTTATGCAACAGGTTATGCAAAAGCTTATGATATTGGTTGGGAGAGCTGCTCAAGCGATTGGAATGATGACGGTTGTGGCAATAACAATGGTTGTGGTGGTGGCAATTATAACGGCGGAAACAATTGTGGTGGCGGTTGTGGCGATGGAATGAATCATGGTGGCAACATGGGTGGCGGTCACGGTAGAGGTGGACGCCATTAAAGTGACTTTTGTAGTTGCAAAGTAGTTATAAAACTACTTTGCAATGAAATAACTTAAGTCTTATTTAACAATTTCTGTATAAAGCCTTTATTTAACCAAAAGCTCTGCTTAACTATGCTATTTCCTAAACCATCTTCATCTCTATCATTAGAATCTCTGCCATGTGGTCGCATATGGATTATCGATGTTTTAGACTCTTTTGATAAATCACTTACTTCTTTAAATCCTTTTTTAGATACTACAGTAACAAGATGTATTTTACATTGTCCATTAGCTACTTCCGATTTATACTGTTCCCACTCTTTTTTTATTGTATTTTCCTCTTCAACTGATGGTGACCAAAAAAAAGATTTACCTAAATATTTTTTATCAAGTGAAGATTTTTTGTTATCCGAATATACTGGTACAAATAAAATTTTATTAATATACTCTTTAAAAGTAGAATTTTCCCAATTTTCTAAAATCAATTCTTGTAGCTTCATAGATGGAAAAGATATCGCTTCAAATGGATAATTATTACTTCTTTTTATTTTAATGGTTTTTAGTATTATGCCAAGTTGTTCAAACTCTTTTATATTGGATTTAATACTTTTAAAACCTATTGATTTTTTTATAATTGTAGCTATTTGATTTTTACTTCTATTTTTAATATCAAGAGAAAAAATATTTGACAACTCTTGAATCGATTTACCTTCATACTTATTTATATTTTCCAAAATAGCATCTTCAAATTTATCAAATTTGTCAATATTCAAAGAATCAATTATTGACTCGTATCTAATTTGCTTATTTAATTCATTCCATCGTTGGTTTGTAAAGGACTGTTTAAGAGTAAAAGATCTTTTCAAAGCATCTATACTGTAAATTTGAATAGGCTGAATCACTAAATCTTTTAGGTTTCCATTTTTATCATAACCGCCACTTCCACTTCTAGTTGGTGCTAGAACTTTACATAAACTTTCACTAAGTTTATGTGCATAACCCTCTTTAACTCTATTTTGAATATTTATCCAATCATGTTTAATAATAACTTCATTATTGCCTTGACTAAGTTCCCATAAGTCAATTTTTTTAATTAGAGATTTTTTGATATTTTCTTTATCGTATAGATAATATATAAATAAAATTTTATTTAATTTCTTTTTTGCATGAGATTTATCCCAAGTTTCCAAAATCAATTTTTTATAATTTATACTACAAATTTTAGTTCTCTCTTTTACTGAGATTTTAGTTTTTTGCTGTATTAATGGGATTATTTTAAGCTCAACACCAACTTTATCAAAGTCTGGCAAAGATGAAGAGTTTGGTTTTATACCAAACCAATACTCCTCAATAATAGTTCCAATTATCCCTTTATTTTTAATATTAAGTTCATCTTTTTGACTAGAATCTACCAATATATCATCAATAGTTTTACCAACTAATTTATTAGCATAATTAACAATTGAAGTTATATTTGAGTTATCATATCTTTGTTGCAAACTCATTTATCTCTTTTAAAATTGTATTTCCCAATCTTTCTACTATTCCCACAACCAAAGCATTACCCATTAAAAATGCTCTTTTTGCATCAGTGACACCTTGGGTATGATTGTCTGGAAACATATTTAATCTTTCTAATTCTAAAGGTGTTAATCTCCTATGCTTTCCATTAACTTCTATTACATGTTTAAATCTTGAAGCACTTGCTCCACCTTCACCTGTTATGATAGTTCTAGCTGGCTTATTTAAACAATCAGGAAATCCCATACTGCCTTCTGAATATGTATATTTATGTCCTGTTATTTTATTTACTCTTTCAATAGACTTTGAACCTTTTTGATATTTCCATTTTTTTAACTCTTCATTATTGATATAAAACTCTTTTGGTACACTATTCTCATCTTGTAAAAAATCCCCTAATACAGAGTATTTACCACTATAATCTGCTTCAATTTTTGATGTATAAAAAATACCATCAATCATGTATCCTGCATCTAAAAAAGCATTGTTTTTTGGTGTGAGTTTATTAAAATGATTTGTGATATACACTAAATCATTACTTAATTTTTGAGATAAAATTTTGCTACTATCAATTTTTTTAATTGGAAAAGTTTTAGCAAATAGACCAATTTTTTCTAAATTATCTAAAGTTGCATTATTTTTAATCTTATTATAAAAAACTGTATCTTTTTTTGAAGCAAAAATAAATACTCTTCTTCTTCTTTGAGGCATTCCATAATCACTCGCATTAATTACTCTCCACTCTACGAAGTAGCCAAGATTATTAAGTGAAGATAAAATAATAGCAAAATCCCTACCTCTTTGATTGGCAGGTGATTTTAACAATCTATCAACATTTTCTAACAACAGATATTTAGGAGCTTTACTTTTTTTCTCTTCTAATATCCTATAAATCTCCCACCACAAAACACCTTTTTTACCATTAATTCCATGAGAATTTTTTAATGTACTTGCTACTGAATAATCTTGACATGGAAAACCACCTACAAGCATATCATGGTCTGGAATATCACTCACTTTTACATTTTTAATATCTTCATTTGAGTGATTTGTATATCCAAACTGTTTTTCATATAGTTGTGAAGCATGTTGTATTTTTGTTGAAGGTTCCCACTGATTACTCCAGACTATATTAAAACCTTTATTTAGATTTTTAATATTTTCTAAACCAATACGAAATCCACCCACACCTGCAAATAACTCAACTGTTTTAATAAAATCTTTTTGTGACACTTGCATATTCATATTTTTTTGCTCTTCTAGTCTTTTATGTAAACTAAATAAATTTGGTGTTTTCATAATACTTCCTAATAATTTAAGAGAGTATATCATTAAAAATAACTTTACTTAAAAAGTATGTCAATTTGTAATATTTTTTATCTAGTTCCTATTTTACCTAATTTGTTCTACTAAAAAAATTAAACAATTTTACTCATTCACTTGCTTGAACAAAATCATCTATAATATCTACAGGATTTTCAAGCCCAATTGATACTCGAATAAGCCCATCAGTTATCCCTAAAAATTTTAAATCACTCTCTTTAAAATCTCTATAAATTGTACTTTTCATATGAAGTGCTAAAGTTCTATTGTCTCCGATATTTGCAGTTTGAGTTATAAGTTTAGTATTGTTTAGCAACTTAAATGCACTTTTAGAACATCCTGTATCAAGTGTTAAAAGTGACCCACATCCTGCTGGATATATCTTTTTATATCTATCGTAATGCTCATGCTCTTCAATAGATGGATGCCTAACCAATACATTTTTAAGCTTTTTGTGAAGTTCATTTGCAACTATTTGTGTGTTTTTTGAAATTCTCTCCATTCTAATAGATAGAGTTTCGCACCCAAGCAGAGTTATAAAAGAGCTGTAAGCACTTGCTGTCATTCCAAAATCACGAAGAGCTCTTTTTTTAGTTATTGCAAACATCGCTTTTTCACCCATCTTCTCTACAATTTCTGATAGATGTTTGTATTTGTCATCTTTTAGCTTGTCATCTTTTAAAACTTTTCTAAAAAGTGCAGCTCCACCAAGAGATGCACTATGTCCACTGATATTTTTTGTTGTGGAGTGAACTACTATGTCTGCTCCCATTTTTAAAGGTTGAAGCAAAATTGGTGTTGCTGTGTTATCCACCATAGTAAGTGTGTTATATTTATTACAAAGAGTTAAAATCTTTTCAATCTCGGGAACTTTTAGATTTGGGTTCCCAACACTCTCAAAAATCACCATAGCTATACCATTTTTTAATTTCTCTTCAATCTTATCAAAATCATCAACATCACAAAAATCAGATGCTACTCCAAAGCGTGCCATGGTCTCATTTACAAGTGCATAAGTTCCACCAAAAAAACCACCAATACAAAGAACCTCATCACCACTTTTTAAAAATGCGGTCAAAACCATAGAGATAGCTCCCATACCAGAGCTTGTAGCTATGGCTGAGTTTGCATCTTCTATCTTACAAAGAATAGATTCTAACTTTGCATTTGTAGGGTTTCCCATACGAGCATAAAGAGGCTTAGAAACATCCCCTTTAAATATCGCCTCCGCTTCTTCAGCATTTTCATATGCAAAAGCAGCTGAAGGTGTGATAGTAGGAGCTACTGCACCATTTTTAGAGCCTATACTTTGAGGTAAAAGTGTGTGAAAATATTCAAAATTTATCATAACTACTCTCCTTTAGATTTTTGAAAAGATGCAACATAAGGATATATTTTACATCCAATACAAAAATCAAACAGTGCCTCAAGAGTAGCACAAAAAAGTAAAATTACAACAAGCATATAGACCAAAGACGGTAATGAAAAGAGATAAAACAAAATCATAAAAAAAGTCATGCTCAACCCTAAAACAAGAGCAAATCGCTTAGGAGCTTCATCACTTTTGTGAGGTTGTAGTTTTAAAATTTTCACTATAAAAACACTAATTTGATAAAAGGGGCTAAACTTTTCCAGCCTAATTAATCTCATCGAATAATCAAAAAAGAGTAAAAAGAGTAAAAAACCTTGATTTGTAAATAAAAAAAGAAGAGCTGTCAAACTTGCAATTGCTGAAATTGATCTAACTATATGAGTATCAACTCTTTTTTGTGAAATAGGGCATGACTGAATCATCGTATTTGTCCTTAAAATTTAATCAAAGATTATACTTCAAGTAACATTATAAATCACAACGAAAGTCTATATTTTCAGGAAGTTTAATTATATCACTTATAACACCATAATAGTTATCATTTTCTACTTCTATTTTTATATCTACACTACCCTCTTGAGATGCAGGACAATAATCTACCTTATAAAAACTCTCTCCCCAAGATTTTATCTGAATACTCAAATCATCAAATGCACCATCAAGATCGCTATTTTGTTTTACAGGGATATACCTGTCTCGTCCTATGCTTTTTAGTGTATTTGTATCAACATCACCTAAACCAATGGAGTAATAATAGAGATCTTCATATTTACTAATAAAATTTAACATATCTATTTTATCAATTCTTTTTGCAAGATCTCTACCATCAGTAAAAACCACAATAGATGCAAACTCAAAACTCTCAAAGTTAGCATCATTTACAGGCTGATAAACACCATCATTGCATCCAACCCATAAACAAGCAATTTTAGTAGCCTCTATCACCGCTCCATTTAAATTTGTTGAGTTATACCCTTCTAAATAATCTGCTCTAAATTTAGAATCATAAAGCTTTGATAGACCATTTTTAAGTTTTATTTTATCACTAGTTGGTGTTGCTGTATCAGAAAGTGGCATAATATTTTTCTTTGAGTTAAAGTAGTAGATTGCCATAGTCTGTTTTTGAGTTACCGTATCATCTATAAACTGCTTTGCTGATTCTATCAACTGATAACATAGATTGTTCTCATTTTCAAATGAATTTACCCTATCGCAATCACCAATAAGTGAACCTGAAAAATCTAAAAGAAGTAAAATTTTATTTGTTGTTGGTCTTGTATCTTCATTAAAAATCACTTTAGATTCACCTTGTGAACTTTTACTTCCATTTTCAAAAAGCTCATATGTAAAATCACTCAGATACCCTATTGGGTTATCATTTTTATCTTTTGATTGTACAAGCATACTATAATGCCCTTTATCATCATAATTGGTTCCATTTTTAGTTACAAGCTGGCTTTTAGATCTAACATCAAACATGATATTGCCACTACTTGCAACTGGAACTCCAGAGATAGTTAACCTATCTTCATCACCAACTCTACCGCAAGCTATAAAAAGTACCGAAATAGATAAAATTACAAAATATTTTTTCAAAACTCTCTCCTAAAATAGTAAACTATTTTTTATAAAAGGATTATAGCGAAAATATTTTTCATTTAAAGTCTATTTGTAACTGGGCTAATTTTTCTTTCACCATCAAAGCATGTTCTTTAACTTTAACCTTTTCCCAAACAGCTACAATGTCACCTTTTGGGTTTATGATAAAAGTACTTCTTACCACCCCCATATACTCTCTACCCATAAATTTTTTTAACTGCCAAACTCCATAAAGATTACAAAGCTCTTTTTCTTCATCTGCTAAAAGAGTGATTGTTAATTTTTTCTTCTGTATAAATTTTTGATGTTTTTCAGGGCTATCTGGACTAACACCTAATATCACTGCATCCATATCTTCAAACTCTGGCTCTTTCTTAGTAAAATCACAAGCTTGAGTGGTGCATCCTGGAGTATTATCTTTTGGATAAAAGTATAAAATTATCCACTTTCCACTTAAATCTCTCAAACATATCTCTATCTCATCTTGATTTGGTAAACAAAACTCTGGGGCTTTTTCTCCTACTTCTAACATAAATTTTCCTTTTTTTTAATTATATATTAACAAAAAATATATTTTAGTCGATATAGTTGGCATGATAAACAAAAAAACTATACAAAAACATACCACTGTTATCTATACATTTATCTTGATTGAAATATTGCTATTTATCATTTTAACGAGTGAGTCTTATCTAAGCCATATTTTGCATAATTTTTGGATTACTTATGCAGTATCAACTATAATCATAGCTCTAATATTAGTACGATATAGTATGGATGTAAAAACCAAAAATGAAAATAGAGACTTAAACCTTGTTAACCAAAAACTAAAAAGTATAATCGACTCACAAAACAGCTTAATTGTAATCGTAGACGATGAAACTATGATTGAAGTAAATGCGAAAGTATTAGAATTTTTTGGTTTTTCTTCTTTAGAAGAGATGCAAAAATACAATCAATGTAAATCTATTTGTGAACGATTTGTAAGGCATAAAGATTATTTTCATTTAGGCTTGGTTAAGGAGAGCAGCAATTGGATAGAGTGTCTGAAATCTCTTCCAGAGAAAGAACAAGTTGTCAACATGATAGGCAAAGATATGGAAGCTAAAGCTTTCCAAACTAAAGTTAGTAAATATGATTCAAATAATAACTCTATCATTACTTTTAGTGATATTACCGATATCATAATAGAGCAAAAATTACTTGAACATAAAGCCCAACATGATAAATTAACTAATATTTATAATCGTCAAAAAATTGATGAAGTCTTAACAAAAATCTGTCAATTTTCCTCAAGACGAAAAGAAGAAGTTAGTATAATTATGTTTGATATCGATCATTTTAAAAATATAAACGATACTTATGGTCACGATGTTGGAGATGAAATTTTAATAAATCTTACAAGCCTTATTAAAAATAAAATTCGTGACGAAGATATTTTTGGTAGATGGGGAGGAGAAGAGTTTATTTTAATCATGCGACATGCTAACCTAGAAGATGCTTATAATAAAGCCGAAAGATTAAAAATATCAATACAAGAAAACGCCCCTATTGGATTACCAAAAATTACTGCAAGTTTTGGTGTAAGCACATTAGAAAAAAGCGATACACCAAAGACATTATTAAAAAGAGCGGATATTGCCCTTTATAATGCTAAGTATAGTGGAAGAAACTGTGTTGTCAAAAATGAAGCTAGCATATCACTACCGTCTTAATCTCCGTAAACTCCTCTAAAGCATATTTTGGTCCCTCTTTTCCAATACCGCTAAATTTATTTCCGCCATAAGGCTGTATATCAAACCGAAGTGTTGGAATATCG